>NZ_JBNFOL010000034.1:0-42330 GCF_057364765.1 Brevibacterium sp. LAARM3_SD1
CAGCAACCTCGCGCGAGGTTGCTGAGCCGCCGTCAGGTAGTAATTCAGGGGATTGCCGGCTCGGATTGTCTCCGGGCCTTGACACCGCACCCGGGACCATGGTTCATTAGTTAAGTAACTAACCAACTCACATGGAGCCGACAGTGATCGACGACGCCAAACCCCTGTTCACTCAGATCGCCGAGAAGGTCGAGGACTCGATCCTCAACGGCACCCTGCCCGAGCTCTCCCGAGCACCATCGACGAACGAGCTCGCGTCCTTCTACTCGATCAATCCGGCCACCGCAGCCAAGGGCATCAACCGGCTCGTCGACAAGGGCGTGCTGGAGAAGCGCCGCGGCATCGGGATGTTCGTCACCGAGGCGCCCGCGCTCTGCTCATCAACGAACACCGCACCACGTTCTCCGAGAACTTCATCAGTCCCCTGCTCAACGAGGCCAACCGCCTCGGTCTGGGGTCGAAGGACGTGATCGCGCTCATCGAAGAGCGCTCCCGAGAACTCCATCTGACCACCGCAATCGATCCGACCGCAGCGAAGGGATGACCCATGAACTCCGTCGTCGAGGTCCGCCACCTCACCAAGACGTACAAGACCGCCACCGCTCTCGATGATGTCAGCCTGAGCATCTCCGAGGACTCGATCTACGGCCTGCTCGGACGCAACGGGGCCGGCAAGACCAGCCTCATGTCCATCCTCACAGCACAGAACTTCGCGACCAGCGGCGATGTCGAGGTATTCGGGGAGAATCCCTATGAGAACGCCCGCGTGCTCAATCGCATGTGCTTCGTCCGCGAGAGCCAGAAGTATCCGGATGATTCGAATGCCCGGCATGCCCTGACCAACGCCCGTCTGTTTTTTCCCACACTGGGATCAGGACTTCGCCGACCAACTCGTCGATGACTTCGATCTGCCGCTGAAGACGCCGATCAAGAAGCTCTCCCGCGGTCAGCAATCAGCCGTAGGCGTCATCATCGGACTCGCCTCCCGTGCCGAGATCACATTCTTCGACGAGCCCTACCTCGGCTTCGATGCCGTAGCCCGGCAGATCTTCTACGACCACCTCATCACCGACTACGCCGAGTATCCGCGCACTATCGTGCTCTCAAGCCACCTCATCGACGAAGTCGCCGATCTCATCGAGAAGGTCATCGTCATCGACCGGGGACGGATCATCATGGATGAGACCACCGAGGAGGTCCGCAGTCGCGCAGTCAATATCGTCGGGGCTGCCGACGCGATCAATCGCCTCGTCGCCGGTCGCGAAGTCATCCACCGCGAAGCACTCGGCCGAGTCGCCTCGGTGACGATGCTCGGCCGCCTCAGCAATGCCGATCGGGAACTCATCGCCGACGCCAACCTCGACCTCACTCCGGTCTCCCTGCAGCAGCTCGTCGTCCGCAGCACTCAGGCGGACGCTGCCGAGTCCTCAGCAGCGGAGACCGACTCAAGGAGCCTGCAATCATGACCGCCGTCATCGACCGCCCACCCGAATCCCGAACCGCGCGACCGAAGAGCCGCATCCTCGGCGTCGTCCGCCTGCAGTTCACGAACACGCAGACTTTCGTCTGGGTGCCCGTGCTCATCCTCGTCTCCGCGTGGCTCATCACCCTCGTCATCCACTGGATCATCGCCTCCGCGGGAGTGGACTCCCCCAAGTACAGCGGAGGTTCGCAAGCGCCGCTGTGGTACTTCGCCGTCGTCGGCGCACAGGCGGTCAATCGCACGTTCTACTTCTCCCAGGCGATGAGCCTCACTCGACGCGAGTTCTGTCTCGGGTCCCTGACCGCCGCGGCGATCAGCTCCGCCGGCATCTCCGTCGTGTTCGTCGTCCTGGGACTCATCGAGCAGGCCACCGACGGCTATGGCATCAACGGCTACTTCGCCTACCTGTCATGGGTGTGGGAGCACGGCCCGCTCGGAGCCGGATTCGTCTATTTCGTGCTCACGATGCTGTGCTTCGTCCTCGGTTTCTGGTTTGCGATCGTGTACAAACGCGTCGGCGCTCTCATCCTCACGATCTCCCTCACAGGCATCTCCTTGGTGCTGCTGGCCGCGCGCTTGGATCAACGTCAATCGGGCCTGGCCCGACGTGTGGGCGGCACTCGTCGACGCGCAGGCGGTCGGACTGGGTCTGTGGGCTTTGGGCCTGACAGCGGTCTTCGCCCTAGGGTCGTACCTCACCCTGCGTCGCCTGACGACGTAATCCGCAGTTGCCCTCGCCGAGGCGGCTGAACGGTCCGTGGCTCAGCTGAGCAGGGCCAGCGCTCCCCCGGCGAGCACCGCGGCGACCGCCACTGCCGTGCCCATCGCCGCGGTCGTCTGCCACCCCATGGCTCGCCCGACCATGACCATCGAGGGGATGCTCAGCGCCGGCAGGGCGATGAGCAGAGCACCTGTGACACCGGCTCCGACGCCGAGAGGCACGAGGGTGAGGATGATCGGGATCTCTCCGCCGGTGGGAATGACGAGCAGGGTGGCCACGACCGCCGCAATGAGGACGGCACCGGCTCCCAACTGGGCTTCGAGTCCGAAGACCCCGGTCAGCCAGGGTGCGATGAGTCCGATGACGAAGACGAGCGCAAGGTGTTCGGGAACGAGGATGAGTGTGAACCTGGCCAGGGACCGCAGGTAGCGGGTGGGAAGCGACGACAGGCTCGCCGAGGCGGCCCCGGACTCGGGTGCCGCATCGGCCGGACCGCTCACCCACCTTCCGATGAGAGCAGCGGCGCCGACGGCGATGAGCAGCGCGAAGACGATGCGCACCGCCATGTACTGCCACGGCAGGACGAGAGCCAGAAAGATGAGTACCGCGGGGTTGAGCAGCGGATTGCCCACCCAGTAGGCCAGAGCGGCAGAACGGCGCACACCCGAATCCCGCAGCCCCGCGGCCACCGGGGCCGCACAGCAGGTGCACATCATCGACGGCATCGACAAAGCGGCGCCGACGAGGGACTGGCCGGTGTGGCTGCGCCGGTTGAGCAGCCTCAGCAGCCAGTCACGCGGCACCAGTGCGTCGATGGCCGCCGCGACGAGCAGTGCCACCAGCAGCGCTTTCCACACGGCGGTGAAGTACACGAGCGTGAAGTCCCACGCCCCCGACAGCGACACTTTCTGCCCCGCGGCGTCGAAGAGAGGAGCACCGTCCCACAGCGAGGTCTTGCTCAGCGTCCATGCCTTGTCCCAGTACGGCAGCCATTTCGACCAGCTCAGGCCCACCACGAGCACCAGTGCGAGCACGCCGAGCCCGGTCCAATCGGCGGCACTGAGTCGCTGCGGAGTCCGAACCGGTGCCGAAGCCGAGGTGTGCGTCATCGCGGTATGTCCTTTGTGCGCGTGCCGAAACGGCGGAGAGACAGTGGAGCGGCGGTGAGGGGACGGAGCTTCAGGAAGTGCGGGCGACGACGGAGTCGGCGAAGGCGAACAGCGACTCCCTGACGCGGCCTTCCGGCAATGGGGACAGAGCCGCCTTGGCCTCATCCGCCCAGCGCGAAGCTTCTACTCGGGCCTTCTCCGTCACCGGATGTGCCGCCAACGCCGCACGCGCAGCTTCCAGGGCCTCATCGGAATCGAGGTCGGCGTCGAGCAGTCGGACCACCTCGGCGGCGGACTCATCACCCTCAGCCGCGGCGGCGCGCACATAGAGCACGGGCAGGGTGGGAACGCGTTCGCGCAGATCCGTGCCCGGAGTCTTCCCTGACTCCGATGATGTCGTGGTCAGATCGATGATGTCGTCGGCGAGCTGGAAGGCCACACCGACGCGTTCGCCGAAGACCCGCACGGGTTCGGCCAGCGCCGAATCGGCTCCCGAGAACATGATGCCGAAGCGCGCCGAGGTGGCGATGAGCGAACCCGTCTTGTCGGCGAGCACCTGAATGTAGTGTTCGATTGCGTCGGCGCCCTCGGGAGGACCGGAGAATTCGTTGAGCTGACCGAGGACGAGTCGTTCAAAGGTCTCGGCCTGGATGCGCACGGCCTCGGGTCCGAGCTTCGCGGTCACCCCGGAAGCCTTGGAGAAGAGCAGGTCTCCGGTGAGTATCGCCACCGAATTGCCCCACACCTCGTGGGCGGCCTTCGCACCGCGCCGCACGGGAGCATCATCCATGACATCGTCGTGGTACAGCGATGCGAGGTGGATGAGTTCGACGGCGACGGCAGCATCGACGATGTCCTCGTTGTCCGCATCGCCGAGGCGGGCGGTGAGCAGCACGAGGTTCGGGCGGGCGCGTTTTCCGCCGGCGGCCAGCAGATGCTTCGATGTCTCGTCCGGCAGTCTCCGCGTCTGTTCGGTGACCTCGTAGAGACGAGCCTCCACGGTTTCCAACTGAGTCGAGATCTCTGCCGCGAGCTGGGCGTCGTCACCGGTGAAGGTGGCCGGAGAGGCTGGGTGGCTCATGTCCTCGTCATTCGTCGTAGTCGGTGTCGGCATGCCGTTGTCCTCGTCCTTGCGCTCAGAATTCTTCACTGTGGTCTCAGCGTCTTCCGTTCGCTCAGACATTGCTGGTGGCCGGGACGATTCGGGTCAGGGCCGAAATGATCCTGTCGATGAGATCGGCCTCGGAGACCTTCGGGTCGCGGTAGAGGTTCGCCAACAATTTGACGACGAACTCCATCACAACGTCAACACCCATACCGTACTTGATTCCGAACTGCATGAGCGCAGGATGGCCGATGATCGAGGCGAAAACGCGACCCAGGGTGAAGTAGCCGCCCAGGGAGTCTCCGAGCAGAGCCGGGTACTCCTCCAAGCGACGACGCATCACGGCCTGCGGGTAGCGCGAATAGGTGGAGATCACCTCGGCGGCGATACGCGCGGATTCCAGCGCATAGTCGATGCCTTCGCCGTTGAACGGGTTGACCATTCCGCCGGAATCGCCGACGAGCAGCAGACCGCGGTGGAGGTGCGGTGTGCGGTTGAAGGCCATCGGCAGGGCCGCGGATTTGATCGGGCCCAGAGAGGTGGATTCGTCGATGCCCCACTCATGGCCCATGTCAGCGATCCACTGGTTCATCATTCCGCGCAGATCCACGGACTTGAATTGGGGTGAGGAGTCGAGCAGCCCGGCACCGATATTCACGGTGCCGTCGCCGAGGGGGAAGATCCACCCGTATCCGGGCAGCGTCTCGGATTCCCCGGCCGCGTTCGTCGACCGCATCTCCACCCAGGATTCGATGTAGTCATCGGCATGCCGTGGAGTCGTGTGATAGGCGCGAGCGGCGATTCCCATCGGCCGGTCGTCGCGCTTCTCCAATCCCATGGACACGGCCAGGCGGGAGGAGACCCCGTCGGCGGCGATGACGATCGGGGCCCGGAAGTGGGCTTCGGGTCCCACACGGCGGCCTCGGTGGTCGGTTCCGGAGGCGTGGACGCCGCGGATCCATCCGTCTTCGCCGATGTCCGGGGACATGGCGCGAACCTGCTCGAAGAGCCGGGCCCCGCTGCGTTGAGCGTGGCGAGCAAAAGCTTCGTCCATGCTCATCCGCGGGCGGGTGACCCCGTAGTTCGGAGTGCCGTCGATCTCGGGCCAGTCGAGTTCGAGCCGGTGACCGCCGCCGATGAGGCGCAGCCCCTTGTTCCGGTGCCAGCCGTCGGATTCCGGCAAGTCCATACCGAGGTAGCCGGCCTCCTTGACTGCGCGCGGGGTCAGGGCGTCGCCGCAGATCTTGTCGCGCGGGAATCCTGACTTCTCCAGGATGATGACCTCGTGCCCGGCCTGGGCGAGGTAGGCGCCGATCGCCGAGCCGGCCGGCCCGGCACCGACGACGACGACTTCGGCATCGAACTCATTCATCGTCAAGGCTGGGTCGACTCCGCGGCGTCGGCCGCCTCGGCGGGCTTGAGGGCATGGTGGACGGCGACGATTCCGCCGGTGAGGTTGCGGTACTTCACCTGGTCGAACCCGGCGTCGAGGATCTGGTGGGCGAAGGCGTCCTGGTTCGGCCAGTCACGGATCGACTCGGCCAGATAGACGTAGGCCTCGGGGTTCGAGGACACGGCACGTGCCACGGCCGGCAGCGCCCTCATCAGGTATTCCTTGTAGACGAGGCTGAAAGCGTCGAGCGTCGGAGTGGAGAATTCGCAGATGACGAGGCGCCCACCGGGCTTGAGCACGCGCAGCATCTCGGTGAGCGCCAGATCGACGTCGTGGACGTTGCGGATGCCGAAGGAGATCGTGACGACGTCGAAGCTCGAATCGGCGAAGGGCAGGTCCATCGCATCGGCGTAGATGAAGTCGATCTGCGGGTGCCGACGGCGCCCCTCGGCGAGCATTCCGGTGGAGATGTCCCCGGCCACCACCTCGGCGCCGTGGTGGGTGAACGTCATCGACGAGGTGCCCGTGCCGGCAGCCAAGTCGAGCACGCGTTCGCCGGGCCCCGCGGCCACGGAATGGGCGACGGTGCGCCTCCAGGCGCGGGCAATTCCGAAGGTGAGGACGTCGTTCGTGAGGTCGTAGCGGGAGGCGACATCATCGAACATCGACGCGACGTCGGCGGGCTGTTTGTCCAGCTTGGCACGGTTCATGACCATATTCTCTCAACACCTCATCCGAGAGGGCGAATCCGGATCCCTGGCACTCACGATCCTCGTCTAGAATCGAGGCGACATGACTACGACTTTCGGCACTTCCGACATCCTCTCCGCCCCTCCGCGCCTGCATGTGCGGTCCCGTTTCGTCGACGACGTCGATCCCGGGCCCGGCTTCCCCTTCGAATCGGGTCTGCCCACGACAGTGGAGCAGACGCTCGAGCTGCTGCCGACCGATGGCTTCTCCTGCTGGGTCCGTGACACCTCCGGTCTCATCGGCTTCGGCCGCACCCTGCGCATCCGAGCGCGCGGGCCCGAGCGGTTCACTGAGCTCTCCGATGCGTGGAAGGCCATCACCGAGGTGGCCGAGGTCGAAGATGAGGTCGATCTGCTCGGCTCCGGGCTCGTGTGCTTCGCCACCGTCACGTATTCGGGCGAATCCGCGGTCGATTCGATCATCCACGTCCCCGAGTTCGTCCTCGGTCGCCGAGGTGGCCGCGTGTGGCTGAGCTCGATCTCGACAGCCGAGGTGCCTCCCCTGCCGCCGATCCTCCAGGCAGAACCTCTGCAGCGCGTGCAGACGGCCCGCGCCGAGGCCGGGGATCTCGGTCCGGAGAAGTGGTCGCGGCTCGTCGAGCAGGTCGCTGACATGCTCACCCCGATCGACACCTCGGCGGAGGTGGATGCATTCTCGGATGATCCGACTCTGCGCAAGATCGTCCTCGCCCGCGACGAGGTCGTCACCACCGATGAGGACATCGACGTGCGTGCGGTGCTCGGTGCGCTCAACCGCAGCTACCCGAGCTGCTGGACCTTCGACATCGCCGGTCTCATCGGGTCGACTCCGGAGCTGCTCATCGGGGTCGAGGACAACAAGGTGACCTCACGGGTGCTGGCCGGGACCTACCGGGTGGAGAAGAACCCGATGGAGGAGATGCCGGCGGCACGGAAGTTGCTGAGCGCCCACAAGGACAGCACCGAGCATGCCTTCGCCATCGCCTCGCTGCAGCGCAGTCTGGGTTCGGTCGCCGAGGATGTCACCGTCGATGAGCGCCCCCACCTGCTGCCGCTGGCCAATGTCATCCATTCGGCGTCGGACGCGCAGGCGACCCTGGCCGCCGATTCCGGCCTCAATGCCCTCGATGTCGCCGCTGCCGTCCACCCGACGGCCGCCGTCGGCGGGTACCCGCAGGCGAGCGCAGTGGCACACGTCGATGAGCTCGAACCCCTCGACCGTGGCCGCTACTCCGGTCCCGTCGGATGGATGGACGGCCGCGGCAACGGCCAGTTCGGCATCGCCCTGCGCTGCGGTCAGCTCGAGGATCGCAATCGGATCCGGCTGTACGCCGGTGCTGGCATCATGCCCGATTCGGACCCCGTCACCGAGGTGGCCGAGACGAACGCGAAGCTCGCTCCGATGCGTCGCGCGCTCGGCCTCGACCGCGACTGACTTTTCGCGCTCACCGCACCTCCCCTGCTGTCAGAAGATCGGCGAAAGTTCCGTCGCCTAGTGCGGTGCCGTCACCTCGATGATGCGACGGGCACCGGCGTCTCGCTGTCCGTCGATCGTGCCGAAGGCTGTGGCGAATTCCTCCGCACCGGTCACCCGAGCATGCTCCCACCCGTAGGCTGCGGCGAGCTCGGCGAAGCCGCGGCCGTGCGGGACCGTGAAATAGCGCTCCAGGAATCCTTCGAGGTGGGCTTGCGAGTGTTCGAGTCCGGAGAAGATCGCTCCCCCGTCGTCGTTGAGCACGACGATCGTCACGTCACCGACCTCCTCGGCGTTCGGGGCGAGCAGTCCGCCGATGTCGTGGAGCATGGCGATATCGCCGATGAGCAGGACGACCGGCTCCCCCAACCCCAGAGACAGCCCTGTGGCGGTCGAGATCAGTCCGTCGATTCCCGCCAGACCTCTTGACGCGTGGATGCGAGCGCGGATGTCGGTGGCGTCGCTGAGGTAGCGAACCGAGTTCGAACTGGCGACGAAGAGGGTGATGTCCTGGGCAGCGAGGTGTTCGGTGATCTTTCGTGCCGTCGACTGGAATACCCTCGCCGAGGCGGCTCCCGAGCGCTCGTCCGCGGCTCGTGCCGCGGATCGTTCCGCAGACTGCTCTGCTCGTGCGGCTGCTACGAGGGATGTCCCGGCGTCGATCCATGCGCACACCCAGTCCGACCCGGAGGCGGGGACGCCCTGTGCCTCGTCCACCGCCGTCACATCGTCGGCAGGGGTTCTCGCTACAGTGACGGTCAGATCAAGCGCATCGATGTTGTCGGGGACGTGCTGTACGTTCACCGTTTCGTCGGCGAGCAGTGCGGCGACGGGCCTGGTCAGGGTCGGTTTTCCATGGACGATGACGGTGCGGATCGGCTCTCGCAGCTCGGGGTGATCGCTGAGTACTCGGGCATGGGCGGGCACGACGGTCGTGAGTTCGACGGTGCCAGAGATTGAGGAGCCCGACAGACCGGCAGTGGTGCGGGCCAGCGCACTCGAGGGTTCGGCAAGCACGGGAAGATGATGATCAGCGGCGAGTGCACGCAGAGATTCGGCCGAATACCCGCCGGCGTCTCCGGCGACGATGACCGTCCCTTCTGTGATAGTGACACCGACGGATGCCCGCGAGCCGGTTCCCGCACCGCCGCGATCTGCTTCTCCGAAGCGAGGCCCGGTGCTTGAAGCGCCGGTCTCGGCACCACGATGCTCGACCCCGATTTCAGCCAACTCGCCGATCTCGTCCTTCCATGCGCCCAACTCCTCCGGGGTGGGAACCAAGGGCACGTCGAACTGCACATTGAACTGGACGGGGCCTGCCACCTCGGCGCGGGTTCCATCACTCTGCCCCAACGCTGCACGGCGTCTGACACCGATCGGGCGACCGCCTCGGCGGCATCACCGGCAGGGATATCGAAGCGGGCACGAACGTCGCTGAGCACCTGCGACTGGTCGTCGATGGTCTGGTTGGCCCCCGTGCCGCGCAGCCGGGCGGGGCGGTCCGCGGTGAGCGCGAGCACCGGCAGGTGTCCGTACGAAGCTTCGAGGACGGCCGGGTGGAGATTGGCCACGGCCGATCCGGACGTCGTCACGACCGCCACGGCGGAGTCACTGCCGCGGGCACGCAGGCCGCGGGCCAGGCCGAGGGCGAGGAAGGCGGCATCACGCTCATCGACGCGCACATGAGTGCGGATGAGTCCCGCCTCGGCGAGGGGAGCCAGGGCATAGACCAAGGGAGCCGACCGCGAACCGGGAGCGAAGACGACATCACTGACCCCGGCATGGACCAGGCTTCGGGCAATCTGCTGCGCCACCGCGCTCGAATTCGACATCACCTGATATTCAACCACCTGACCACCTGTGGTTCACCTCTGCCCTCTAACCTCGAAAAATGCGCCGCTCGTTGATCATCGCGATGGGAGCACGGGCCATCCGCACTCTGACCGCGGCCCGCTCCCAGCGCGGACGCTATCCCGCTCGCGACCAGACCACGTCTTTCCTCGGGCCCGAACCCCGCGGAAAGGACGCCCGGACTTGGCATATCCGAGACAAACGGAAACTCTCGCCGAGGCTGCGCGAATTCTTCCTCTACTCCCCCGCACTCGGCCGCACCGTCGGCGTGCGGGTGCTGTTGCCGGGGATTCCCGCCGAGGTCAGCCCCGTCATCCACCTCTTCCACGGAGGCGGCGACGACTTCCGCTCATGGACGGATTTCGGTTCCGCCGAGGAGCTCACCCTCGATTCCCCGTACCTCGTCGTCATGCCCGACGGCGGAGCGGGAACGTATTCGCGTTTGGCCGTCGGCAGCGAGGTCCACGACTGGCCGCGCTTCCACACCGAGGAGATCCCCGCCTTCCTCAAAGCGAACTTCTCCGTCGACTGGGCACCCGGCAGCCAGCTGTTGGCGGGGCTGTCGATGGGCGGCTACGGGGCGATGAAGTACGCGGCCTGGCATCCAGACAGGTACGGATCGGCCGCAGCGTTCTCCTCTCCTCTGGATCCGCTGTCGACGGTGCCGGCATTCGACATCATCGCGATGCGCGAAGGCGCGCGGTCGCTCAGCCTGTTCGGCGATCCCGGGCAGGACCGCAGCGAATGGCTGGCGAATTCGCCCTATGCTCTGGCCGAGAATCTCCGCGGCCTCGACCTGTGGTTCAGTGCCGGATCGGGCAGCCTCGAAGGGGCGAAGGACCGGGACCTGCTGGAGACGATGATCAGCTCCCAGGGCGAGCGCTTCTCCGCCCGTCTCAACGCCCTCGGCATCCGCCATTCCTGGTTTCCGCGCACCAGCGGTCTGCACAATTGGACGAGCTGGGAACGGGAGCTCGGAGCCTGGCTGAAGACGCTCGCCAAACGGCGCGACTATGCGAGCTCGGATCGCGGACACACCGATCGCGTGGCCGACGGCGGAGAGTTCACCTTCCTCACCGGTCATGCCCTCTTCGACATCCACGGGTGGAGGGTGGAGATCTCCCGTCGTCGCGCGCAGGTCGTGCGCTTCGACGCCGTCAGCGCCGCAGGCTTCTCCCTGAGCGGCACCGGCAGCTTCCGTGTCCGCACTCCCGGGCTCTTCGACCCCGGACGACGCTACGACATCAGCGTGTCCGGCCCCAGCGGAGACAACGCCTACCAGCAGAAGGCGGACAAGAAGGGACGACTGACCTTCACCGGTCGGTTGCGCGCCATGCACGATCCGATCATCCCCGGCAAGCGCACCGCGCACTTCGCCACGCTGGGACAGGACGAGGTGACCACGGTCAGGATCGCCTCGGCGCCGGTCGATTCGACAGCCGACCGCGGTCACGGTGCGGCAGCAATCGACGGTGCTGCGGCGGTCGGCGGAGGACGGTCCACAGCCGATGTTCCAGATCCGTCACAGACAGAAACCGCAGACGATCCCACTGGCGTTTATATTGAGAGCGGTCGCGAATCGTCGGCCGCTGATTCTTCAGAACGCTGACTCGAGAGGTCAACCATGAAACGCATACTCCCAGCCATCGCTCTTTTCGCCGGACTCTCACTCGTCGGCTGCACGGGTGGAGGAGACAAACCGGAGCAGACTGACGGCGGCGGTGAGTCACCGGCGGCCGAGGCGCAGCCGGAGGTCAAGAAGCTCGACGAAGCTCAGCTCAAGGAGGTCCTCGAATCGACGCAGGTCGATGGACAGTCGTTCAAGGCCGTCGACGGTGCCGGAGATGCCAATGGTGAGATGGCCAAGGCGCTGGAGAGCTCGGAATTCGAGCCTGCCAAGTGCAAGGACATCACTCTCGACCTGATCAATTCGAATATCGCCTCGGGCGGCACCACTGTGGCCGGAGCCACGAGCGACAATGTCCTGTCCGCCGGCCTGTCCAGCTTCGACAGCGCCGACGACGCACAGTCACAGCTCGACGGCACAGCGAAGATCGCCGAAGAGTGCAGTGACGTGAAGATGACGACCGCGGGCATGGAGATGTCGCTGAAATACTCGACCTTCGACGCTGAGGTCGCCGGGGCCGATGAAACCGCCGGAGTCGTCGCGGCCGTCGAAACCGGAGGACAGACCGCTACGGAGATTCGCATCGTCACCGCCCGGGCCGAAAACAACCTCGTCTCCGTCACCAACCTCGCCGATGTCGAAGAAGCGACCGTGACGAAGGCCGCTGACGCTTTCGTCGAATCCGTGACGAAAGCGGGCTGACCAGGTTCAGCCGCGGGCAGACTGAGCTCAGCCGCGCAGGTTCTCGCCGCGCAGGGCACTCCAACAGCTCTGCACCCGCTGAGCCCACCACTCGAATCTCCCGGATCCACCGCCAGCTGCTGCAGGCGGTCAGGGTCCGGGACGATTCGCGTCACCGGGATGGCCCCGTCGACCGGAGTCAGCGCCTCGTGGTCGGCGACGATATCGGCGGTGAAGAGACGTCCCGTCCCCAGGCCACAGGCCACCCGGTCACCGAGGATGTCCCGACTGCGGTCGGTGCGCGGCAGCTTGGCCGCCAGTTCGGCACCGGCGGCCAGTCCGACGGAAGACTCGAGCGCCGAGGACACGACTGCGGGCAGCCCCGAGGCACTGATGACGTCGAGGGCCGCACCGATTCCACCCAACGGCTGGACTTTGACGATGATGACTTCGGCGGCCCCGAGTTCGGCCACACGCAGCGGGTCCTCGGCTTTGCGGATGGATTCGTCGGCGGCGATGACGATCGGCAGTCCGCGTCGGGCGAGTTCCTCGCGCAGGTCCGCGAGCTGCTCGACTGCCGGCACCGGCTGTTCGAAGTATTGGAGGTCGAAGTCGGCGAAGGCCTCACAGGCCTTGACGGCTTCGGCCTGCGTATAACCGGCGTTTGCGTCCAGGCGCAGCGTCGTGTCGGGGAAGAGTCTGCGGAACTCCCGCAGGCGCGCCAGGTCTTCCTCCAGGGAGGCGAAACCGTGTTCGGCGACCTTCGCTTTGACGGTGCCGACTCGACCGTAACGGGACAGGATCGATTCGACCTGGTCCGGCGGACAGGCGGGCAGCGTGCCGTTGACGGCGACGGTCTCACCATCAGCCACCGCCGCCGGGGCGGAACCGCGCGCGTGGGCATTGGAGGGGGCCGCCTCGGCGAGGGCGGTGGGCTGCGGGATCAGCCCGGAGAATTCGAGGGAGGCGCGCAGCCACCGGCTGGCTTCCTCGGTGCCGTATTCGACGAACGGGGAGAACTCCGCCCACCCTGCAGGACCGGAGAAGAGCGCCACTTCTCGCTCGGTGATCCCTCTGAATCGGGTGACCATCGGCAGTCGCACGACGTGCAGGTCCTCGATGACCTCGTCGAAGCGTGCGGGCAGATCGAGCGGAGCTGAGGAGAGGGACGCAGGTTCGGGTGCACCGGAGTGCGAACGGGCTGTATCGGCCATACGACCAGACTAGCGCTCGCCTCCCCTGCCACGACTTCCTGCCGTTCGGAACTGCACCATCCACCACCCGGGTCCGGCCCGTGCAGGTGGTGCCAAGCGCTAGGCTGGGGGCCATGACGGTTTCAGACATCTTCGACCCCACTGCCTGGCGTGAAGTCTCCGGCTTCGACTTCACCGATATCACCTACCACCGAGCCATCGACCCCGCCACCGGCAACGACATCGGCTGCGTGCGCATCGCCTTCGACCGCCCCGAGGTCCGCAACGCCTTCCGTCCGCACACTGTCGATGAGCTCTACCGCGCCCTCGACCACGCCCGCCAGACCTCCGATGTCGGCGCGGTCCTGCTCACCGGTAACGGCCCGAGCGAGAAGGACTGCGGCTGGGCCTTCTGCTCCGGCGGCGACCAGCGCATCCGCGGCCGCTCGGGCTACCAGTACGCATCCGGTGAGACCCGTGAGAGCGTCGACCCGGCCCGCGCCGGACGCCTCCACATCCTCGAAGTCCAGCGCCTGATCCGCACCATGCCGAAGATCGTCATCGCCGTCGTCCCCGGTTGGGCCGCCGGCGGCGGACACAGCCTCCACGTCGTCTGCGATATGACGATCGCCTCGCGCCAGCATGCGAAGTTCAAGCAGAGCGACGCCGATGTCGGCTCCTACGACGCGGGGTACGGTTCCGCCTATCTGGCGAAGATGGTCGGTCAGAAGAAGGCTCGTGAGATCTTCTTCCTCGGCCGCACCTACTCGGCTCAGGAAATGGCCGATATGGGCGCCGTCAACGAGGTCGTCGACCATGCCGACCTCGAGACCGCCGCCCTGCAGATGGCGCGAGAGATCCTCGGCAAGTCCCCGAACGCGCAGCGCATGCTCAAGTTCGCCTTCAACCTCGTCGACGACGGACTCGTCGGCCAGCAGGTCTTCGCCGGAGAAGCCACCCGACTGGGCTATATGACCGACGAAGCCGTCGAAGGACGCGACGCCTTCCTCGAAAAACGCGACCCCGACTGGTCGCCGTTCCCCTGGTACTACTGAACCGGCTCTGCGCATGACTGCACGCGAACTGCACCCCGCCGAGCTGCCCGAGGCCATCGATCGGGCACTGAACGGGACGTCGATCCTCATCCTCCCGTCCGATCGGGACGGCGCAGTCACCGAGGTGGCTCCCAGCGTGTGGGCCGGTCAGGACCCAGCCCCGGCGCTCATCCTCTTCACCTCCGGGTCGACGGGGACGGCGAAGGCTGTGGCGCTGTCCGCTCATGCGCTGACCACCTCGGCGCGGGCGACCGAACGGTTCCTCTCCGGGCCCGGCGCTGGCACCTGTGCCTGCCGGTCAACCACATCGCCGGCTTCCAAGTGGAGCTGCGCGCCCGCTTGGCGGGCCGTGCCCCGGTCAGGGCCGCCTCGGCGAGGTTCACCGCACAGTCCTTCACCTCCGAGGTCACCCCCCTGGTGGAACGGGCGGGCGACCGACCGACGTACACCTCGATCGTGCCCACCCAACTCCACCGGATCCTCGAGGACAGCGCCGCCACCGAGGCAGCCGGACGGATCTCGCACATCCTCCTCGGCGGAGCGGCGATCTCACCGTCACTGCTCGACCGCGCCGAGGCCGCGGGGCTGGCGATCGTGCGGACCTACGGGATGAGCGAGACGGCGGGCGGCTGCGTTTATGACGGGGTGCCCTTCGACGGGGTCGACGTGACCATCACCGAGGCGGGCACGATCGACCTGACCGGCCCCGTCGTGGCCGACGGCTACGTCGAGATCGCCACCGACGGGACGATCACACCGGTCGACTCCCCCGCTCTCACCGTCGACGAGGCGGGACGGCGGATCATGCACACCAGCGATCTGGGCAGGGTCGATTCCGGCGTGCTCAGTGTCCTCGGTCGGGCCGATGACATCATCGTCTCCGGAGGCACGAACGTCTCTCCGCACGCCCTGGAGACCGGACTGCTGCCGAGCTGGCAGAAAGCGGGAATCGCCGAGATGCTCGTGACCTGGGTACCCGACGAGGAATGGGGCAAACGGATCGTCGCACTCGTCCGGACTGCCGACGGCGGTGGAGTCGGAGCGGAGAATCCGCGAGAATCGGCACAGAGGCTCAATGCCCTCGACCATGGGATGACGGGGCAGCTGCTGCCGCAGCTCGTCTTCCCGGTCGCCGAGATTCCGAACCGGTCGATCGGCAAACCCGATCGCAGGGCTGCGGCCCGGATCGCCGCCGATCTCATGGCGCGTGATGCGAATACCCATACTGGTGAACTACCGGTAATATAAGACGGCTCCACAAACCGACAGGAAGGTGAGCGAGACCTATGGCTGATGCCGCCCAGTGGATTTCTGGAGCTCGACTGCGAACTCTGCCCCTGGCTCTCGCACCCGTCCTCATCGGAACCGGAGCCGCCATCGGTTCCCTCGGCGGATTCACCGCCTTCATCCTCGACGACATCTCCGGCAAGGACGACCACGTCAGCTTCGGACAGATCCTGCTGCGCGGGTTTCTCGCCCTCCTCGTCTCACTCTGCCTGCAGATCGGCTCGAACTACGCCAATGACTACTCCGACGGAATCCGCGGCACCGACGACGAACGCGTCGGCCCCGTCCGTCTGACGGCGACCGGGCTGGCCGAACCTCACGCGGTCAAACGGGCCGCCTTCATCTTCTTCGGCCTGGCCGGGGTCGCCGGCATCGTCCTCGTCCTCATCTCGCAGGCATGGTGGTTTCTCCTCGTCGGAGCCGCCGCAGTCGCCGCCGCCTGGTTCTACACCGGCGGCAGGCGGCCGTATGGCTATATGGGCCTCGGCGAGGTCTTCGTCTTCGTGTTCTTCGGGCTCGTGGCGACTTTGGGCACGATGTGGATGCAGGTCGGTCATCTCACCCTCAGCGGTTGGGCCGGAGCAGTCGCGATCGGATCCCTGGCCTCTGCTGTGCTCATGGTCAACAACCTCCGCGACATCCCCACCGACATCGAAGCCGACAAGATCACCTTGGCTGTGAAGATGGGTGACAATGCCGCACGCATCGCCTATGCGGTGCTCGTGCTGCTGCCGTTCGCGCTGCTGGCGCTGGCGATCCTCGACGGCCATCCCGCCGTGGCCCTGGCGATCCTCGCCCTCGTCCCGGCGCTCAATCCGCTCAAGACGGTGCTCAGCGGCACGACAGGTCCTGGGCTGATTCCGCCGATCAAGTCCACTGGGCTGACCGGTTTGGCCTTCTCCGCGCTGATGGGCCTCGGCCTGGCGCTCTGAAGCGCGTCCGCCTCAGTTCACTTCGACTGGTCGCCGTCTTCTCCGAGACGCTCTTCGACGATCTCGTCCTCAGCCGCTTCGTCGCGCCGACGCGCTTGGGCTTGGACGCCCGCTTGGCGACCTTCGCTTCGATTTCGGTTGCGGCTTTGGCGCGCATCTTGCCCAGGAGCAGGTAGCTCAGCAGTGCACCGATGATGATGGCGGCGATCGCCATGACCAGGTTGAGGCCGAGGAAAGGGAACAGAACGAGGCCGACGGCGATGATGAGGCCGAAGCGAGCGAGTGTGTAGAGCCAGAAGGTGCGCATTGAACTCATTTTAGCCTCCGATCGTGACAGTCTTGTCACCGCCCGCTGGAGGCCGCGCTCAGGTTGGTGGACTATCCTTGATGCATGGCTCGACTACTCATTGCCGCGATCGTCCTAGCGGCTGCGGTGACACTGTACGGACTCTTCGATTGCCTGTTGCGTGATCGGGGTCTGATTCGAGTCCTGCCCAAACCTGCGTGGGCACTCATCATCCTCTTCATCCCCGTCCTCGGGTTCATCCTCTGGTACCTGTTCGGACGCGGTTCCGAAGACAAGCCCACCCGCGGCACACGCCCCCGCGGGCAGGTTGCTCCCGATGACGACCCTGACTATCTGCGTCAGGTCGATCGCGAACTCAAGCTCGGCAAACACGCGCCTCCGGCTCAGGACCACGACGACGAGAACTCCCCGAGCGAAGACACCGCGAAGTCGGATGACGACAGCGGTCCCGCAGACTCCTCTGCCGACTCCGATGACCGGGGAACCAAGGGCGACGGCCGCGGCCGCTCCAACTGACCGCTCTCTCGCGACCCGTCTTCCTGACCAGCTGACTGGTCTCGCCTCTGAGTCGCCAAGCACAATTCGGCTCGCAGCCGTCCGTCCCTCTCTCGCGTAATGCCGCAGCTAGGCAATACCGCCGCTATTCGGCGACATCGTTGACACCGCTGCGGCGTAGCATCGTTGCGATCAAGCGAAGCCGTGGGACACCTCGGCGGCTGTGCAGCGCTGCGAATCGGCGAATTGGTACTCCTTGTTCTGGACTGCTCACCGAAGAACGTGGCGACTTCAGAGAAGACCGCACCACAACACGCTTCCGACGCCTTCTCGCACGGGCCATCACCACATTAAGACAGTACGCAAACGGCACTGTTTGAGGTGGACAGCCCGGTTTCAAAACCGTGCTGCCCACCTGAAACAGTGCCTTAAGCGCGACTGAACTCCCTCAGCGCGGCTGAGCCCGGGCCGCTGCCGCGGGCCGGACATTTGCGTCAGTCGAGGCCGGAGTACGAGTGCAGTCCGTTGAAGTACATGTTGACGACGGTGAAGTTGAAGATCACCGAGGCGATGCCGATGAGGTTGAGCACGGCGACCTTCGTCGGGCCCCAACCGCGGGTCGCACGGGCGTGCAGGTACGCGGCGTAGATGACCCAGACGACGAACGTCCAGATCTCCTTCGAGTCCCAACCCCAGTAGCGGCTCCAGGCAACCTCGGCCCAGATGGCGCCGGCGATGAGGGTGAAGGTCCAGGTGATGAAGCCGACAGCCGCAATCCGGTAGGAGATCCGCTCGAGGTCAGTGCTCGAGGGCAGCCGGTGGAGGAACCGCAGCCACTTCGGGTCCTTGGTCTCATGCACGCTCTTCAGGATCT
This sequence comes from Brevibacterium sp. LAARM3_SD1, assembly GCF_057364765.1. Classification (NCBI taxonomy): domain Bacteria; kingdom Bacillati; phylum Actinomycetota; class Actinomycetes; order Micrococcales; family Brevibacteriaceae; genus Brevibacterium; species Brevibacterium sp. LAARM3_SD1. The sequence continues at coordinate 18,316 of NZ_JBNFOL010000034.1, forward strand.
GGAAGACCGCGAGGATCGCAGAGATGTAGAGCAGAGAGGTCGAGAGGATCGCGATCGGCACGTGGATGGCGATCCAGTACGAATCCAGAGCCGGGATGAGCTTGGCGGCCGGGGTGTAGAAGACGGTGATCGCCAGTCCCAGGCACAGGAGAACTCCGCCGGAGACGAACGTTCCCAGGTACCGCACGTCCTTCTTCATCAGCACGACGAGGTAGACGATGACGGTGATCGCAGTGGCAGACAGGACGTACTCCATCATGTTGCCCCACGGCACACGGGCCACGGACAGCGCACGAGTGAGCACTCCCCCGACGTGGAGGAGCATGGCGAGCACGAGCAGCGAGGTGCCGATGCGGGCACCGCGATGCCGGTTCTTCTTCGACGACTTCACCGTCGCGGAATCGTCGTCGCCCGGCCGGTCGAGAACGGCGGTCGACGCCGTCTTCCGGTTCGTCCGGCGCACGGTGCTGGCCTTGGCGGAGGTGGCGACCTCGGTCTCCGAGGTTTTCAGCTCACGCGCACCGAAGAGGTCGAAGGCGTAGAAGATCATGGCGACGGCGTAGACGATCATCGCCGAGATGATCAACTGGTTCGACCACATTGCGAGGTCTGTGTTGACGTCCATTCATCCTCCGCACCACTGAAGTGCTCTTCTATCGCATGCTGTTCTCTGTCTGCGCGCTCCCTCCGACTCCGTGCGGAGACCGAAGGCGACGCGCACTCCGCGGCTATTCTACTCCGCGTAGTACTTCGGGTTCATCTTTCGTCGTCCTCGTCGTGCTCACCCTCATCGGGGTCCGTGTCGCGCAGGTCTTTGACCAGGTCCTCTACTGCGCGTTCGACCATCGGATCCTCACCACGCGCCAGGGCGGCCACCTCGGCGTCGCCGTTCTTGATCCGCACCCAGACGCGACGGCGCGGAATGAACAGGGACAGGCCGAGCCCTGCCAGAACGAGGATCGCACTGATGAGCATGAGCGCCTGCGTCGGGTCCTGGGAGATGTCGACGGCGATGTACTTCTTGACTCCGTCGAAGGTCACCGAGCCGCCGTTGGGCAGCTTCTGCGTGTCCCCCTCGGCGAGCTGGATGACGAGCGGATTGCCCGACTCGTCGGTCATCTCCGTCATCTTGTCGGCGTCGAGGGAGTACACGGACTGCGGGACTCCGGAGTCGAGGCCGAGGTCGCCGGTGTACCCGCTCATCACGAGGTACGGGTTGCGCAGCTCGGCGAAGCTCGAGATCAGCTCCCCGTCCTGATTCTGTGCAGCGGTGGGCAGGAACACGCCGACGAACCCCATCTGCGTGCCGGCCGAGTCCGGGACCTTGATGACGCCTTCGGAGGTGTATCCGGGGTCTCCGCCGTCCGGGATGAACACCTGCGGACCGGACTGGACGATATCGCCCTTCGCATCACGCACGGTCACCTCGGGGGCGTAGCCGTTTCCGGTCAGATAGACGCCGACGCCGCCCACGCGCACCGGCTCGTTGACCTTGAGCAGGTGCGATTCGGTCTTCCCGTCCGCAGTCGTCGTCACCTTCGCATCGAAGCTGCGCGGCTGACCGAACTGGTTGCCCGCCGCCTGATCGTCGAAGGTGGAGGTGAAGGAATCGAGTTTGAGCCGGAAGTCCGGCAGATTGTCCGCATCGTAGTAGGAGCCGGGTTCGAAGGAGTCATAGGAGACCAGCGAATTCGAGAACGTCTCACCCTCGACGAGGATGCGCTGACCTTCGTAGCCGAACAGCGATCCGATCGCCATCGTCAGGGTCGCCATGAGCAGCGCGATGTGGAAGACGAGGTTGCCGGTCTCGCGGAGATAGCCGCGTTCGGCGGCGATGTGATCGGACTGCCGGTTGATCCGGTACCCGGACTTCTTCAGCCGGGCCTCGGCGGCATCGAGGAACTCCTCGTCCGCGTCCTCACGGGTCTCTGCGTCTCCCTGCGCCGAGGCGAAGGAGGCGTAACCGGGCATCCGGGACAACCGCCTCGGTGCTTTGGGCGGGGACGAGCGCATCGCCTTCCAGTGCTGCTTCGACCGCGGGATGATGCAGCCGATGAGCGAGACCATCAGCAGCAGGTAGATCGCGGAGAACCACACGGAAGAGTACACGTCGAACATCTGGATGGTGTCGAGGAACTGCCCCCAGGCACCGTTGTTGTCCAGGAAGGTGTTGACGCGGCCCGGGTCCTGGATCCTCTGCGGCAGCAGAGACCCGGGGATCGAGGCGAGGGCGAGGATGAGCAGGAGGATCAGGGCCACGCGCATCGTCGTCAGCTGAGTCCAGGCCCACCGGCACATGCCGAGGAACCCGAGCTGGGGCTGCGTCACGGTCGACTTCGCGGCAGGCTTGTCCCCCTGCTTCGCCGTCGATGTCGCACCCGATTTCGGCTGCGTCGTCTCCGAGCCTTCAGTTGAGCCCGCCACTAGATCACCACTTCGAATCCATTGATGAGACCTTGCAGAGAGGTCATCCACATGTTCCATACACCGCTGGCCATGAGCACGCCGAGGATGATGAGCATGATGCCCCCGGCACGCACGATCGCGGTCTGATGTTTCCGCACCCACTCGAGTCGTCCGGCGCCCTTGTGGATCGCCAGCGCCAGGAGGATGAACGGGATGCCCAAGCCCAGACAGTAGACGAAGGCCAGCAGTGCTCCGCGCCAGATCATTCCGTCACCGCCGAAGCTCACCGACATGCTCAGCACGGCCGACAGGGTCGGTCCCACGCAGGGAGCCCAGCCGAGGGCGAAGGTCGCGCCGAGCACCGGTGCGCCCCAGAGTCCGGCCTTCGGTCTGGCGCGGATGCGGTGCTCGTTCTGGAGCAGGCCGAATCCACCCATGAATACGAAACCGGCGAGGATGACGATGACGCCGAGGACGCGGAGGATGATCGACTGCCATTGGGAGAACAGCGCCCCGAGCGCGGAGAAGCTGGTTCCCAACAGCACGAAGACGACCGTGAAGCCGAGGACGAACAGGGTGATGCCCACGACCACTCGCCACGTCTGCTTGTCCTTCAGCGAGGATCCGGAGAGACCCGTGACGTATCCGACGTAGCCGGGTACCAGCGGCAGCACGCAGGGTGAGGCGAACGAGACGAGTCCGGCCAGGGCCGCCGCGCCGGCAGCCAGCAGCAGCGGTCCCGAGAGAACGGTCTGGGCGAAGTCCGCCCCGAGGCCACTCACTCGGACTGCACGTCCTCGATGAGTCCCTTGAGCGTCACGCGTCGACTTCTCCGACCACTCTTGCCGCGGCCCGGCCCTTCGCATCGAGGACCACCGTCGAGGGGGTGGCCTGCGGGGGCAGAACGCCGGAGAGCAGGGAGACCATCTCACCGTTCGAATCGAGCATATTCGGGTACGGCACCTGGTAGTTCTGGATGAACGCGTTGGCCGCAGCCTCTTGATCGCGGACGTTGACGCCGATGAATTGGGCCTTGTCCCCGAATTCCTCGGCCACGGACTTCAGGTCGGGGGCTTCCTTCCGGCACGGCGGGCAGGCCGCGTACCAGAGGTTGATGACGACCGGGGTGGGACGCAGATCCGCCAACGACACCGTCTTCCCGTCGAGGGTCTCGAAGCTCAGGTCGAGCGGTTCGCCGCGATCCTCGGCGGGCACCCGTGAGACGACCCCCGAACCGGAGACGTACCCCTGATCGGATCCGGCCTGATCGGCCAGCTCGTCGTTCTCGCTGCAGGCGCTGAGCGCCAGGGCTGTTCCAGCGGCGAGCGCGGAGGTGAAGAGGGCCCTGCGGTTGAGGGGATGACGTCCGAAACTCATGCTCCCGCCACCGCGGTGCCCGGCTGCAGATCCGCGCAGATGCTCTCGTAACTCACGGACACCAGTGTGGAGGAATCGAATGTGAAACTGGTGATAGAAGCCAGGTCACATTCACGCCTGCGCGGGTCGTGGACGAGCGAGCGCCCCTCCCCCGACAGGCGGGTCATCCAGATCGGCAGCTGGTGGGAGACGATGACTCCCTCGGCGTCCGGACCGTGCTGGTCGAGCTTGGCACGCAGGCTGGCCATCGCGGCCCCCATACGCAGCACGATCTGCCTGTACGGCTCTCCCCAGGACGGGGTGAGCGGGTTGTACAGCCGCACAAAGTTCCTCGGCTCGGCCAGGCGCCTGGCATTGAGCTTCTGTCCTTCGAAGGAGTTCGCCGCTTCGATGACGCGATCGTCATCGAACACCGGCAGCCCGAGGGCCTCGGACAGAGGCGCGATCGTCTGCTGGGTCCGCAGCAGCGGCGAGGCCACGAGCTCGACCGGCCGGTTGGGCGCCGACGCGAAGTGCTCGGCCACGCGGGCGGCCATCTCGTGTCCGCGCTCGGTGAGACCGAAATGCGGCAGACGGCCGTAGAGGATGCCGTCGGGGTTGTCGACTTCGCCGTGTCGGACGAGGTGGAGGGTGGTCATGACTGCGCCTTCCCGGCCTCCGGAACCGCGGCCGCGGCCTTGGCAGCTGCGGGCAGGGCGCTGATGATCCGATCGAGGATCTCATCGGTGTGGGCGTAGGACAGGAACCAAGCTTCGAACGCGCTCGGGGGCATATGGATGCCCTGATCGAGCATGGCGTTGAAGAATGCGGTGTACCGGTCGACATTCTGAGCCCGGGCACAGTCGTAGTTCGTCACCTCGGCGTCGGTGAAGAACACGGAGAACATCGAGTTCGCGGACTGGATGACGTGAGCGATGCCTTCGGCCTCCAACGCAGAGGCGACGGCTGGGCGCAGGATGTCTGCGGCACGGCCGATATGCGAGTACACATCGAGTTCTGTCGTCAGCTTGAGTGTGGCCAGTCCGGCCGCGGTGGCCACAGGATTGCCCGAGAGCGTTCCTGCCTGGTAGACGGGACCGGAGGGAGCGAGGTGGGCCATGATGTCGGCGCGACCGCCGAAGGCCGCTGCCGGGAAGCCTCCGCCCATGACCTTGCCGAAGGTGAACAGGTCGGCCGGGCCCTCGGGGTAGCCGAGGGTCTCGGACTCATAGCCGTACCAACCGGCTGTGGAGACTCGGAAGCCGGTCATCACCTCGTCGCTGATCATCAGCGCACCGTGCGCCTTGGTCAGGCGACGGATCGTGTTCGTGAAGCCGTCGCGGGGAGGCACGACACCCATGTTCCCGGGGCTGGCCTCGGTGATGACGCAGGCGATGTCCTCACCGTGTTCGGCAAACACGGCTTCGAGACCGGCAGCGTCGTTGTAGTCGACGACGATCGTGTCCTGCGCCTGGGCTCCGGTGACTCCGGGGGTGTCGGGCAGGGAGAACGTGGCCAGTCCCGAGCCGGCCTGGGCCAGCAGCGAGTCGACGTGACCGTGGTAGCAGCCGGCGAACTTCACGACCTTGGACCGTCCCGTGTAGCCGCGGGCCAGGCGAATCGCCGACATCGTCGCCTCGGTGCCCGAGGACACGAGGCGCACCTGGTCGACGGGGTCGACGCGGCGCACGATCTCCTCGGCGAGTTCGACCTCACCGGTCGACGGGGTGCCGAAGGAGAATCCCTTGACGGCGGCTTCCTGAACGGCGGCGACGACCTCGGGGCGGGAGTGGCCCATGATCATCGGACCCCAGGATCCGATGAGGTCGATGTAGTCGTTGCCGTCGGCGTCGCGCAGCCACGCACCGGTCGCCTCGGTGATGAAGCGGGGGGTGCCGCCGACGGCCTTGAACGCGCGGACCGGGGAGTTCACTCCGCCGGGGATGACCGCCTCGGCGCGGGTGAAGAGGGCGGCGGACCGATCGGTGGTGTGACCGTTCGTCTCTGCTGTCGTCATGGTTCTCCTCTGATTCTTCGCGGGTCGGGTTTCGTCCCGGGATCGTTCTCAGTTACGCGTGGGTTCGGCTCAGGAGCCGTCGATGTCAGTCATATGGTCGAAGACTTTGGTGAAGATCCGACCCAGGATCTCCATCTCCTCGGGATCGAGAAGATCGACGAGGTGGCTGCGGACTCCGGAGACATGATCGGGGGCGGCCGTCTGCAGCAGCTGCCATCCGGCTTCGGTCATCACGCAGTTGACCCCGCGGCCGTCCTCGGGGATGGCGGAGCGCTCGAGCAGTCCGCGCTTCTCCATTCGGGCGACGCTGTGGGTCAGTCGTGACCGGGACATGGTCGTGTCGGTGGCCAGCAGCGCCATCCGCATGGTCCGCTCCTCATGCTCGGACAGCCGCACGAGGATCTCGTATTCGGGCAGGCCGATGCCGTGCTTCTCGCGCAGCTCCTTGTCCAGCTGCGTGCTGAGCAGCTGAGAGCCGTTGAGGTAGCTGCGCCAGGCCTTCTGATCGACGGCCGACAGCCAGCGGGGCTCGGTCATCACCGGCCTCCGTCTGCGCTGCGGTTCGACAGGTGACCGGCGGCTTCGGCCTGGAGGCGCTGGGCGACCTCGGTGGCCCAATAGGTCAGGATCGCGTCGGAGCCGGCGCGTTTGAAGGCGATGAGGGATTCCTCGATCGCCTTCTCCCGGTCGATTGCTCCGGCGGCGGCCGCGAATTCGATCATCGCGTACTCACCGGACACCTGGTACGTCCACACGGGCACGATGGATTCCTGTGCCACCTCAGCGAGCACATCGAGATACGGCAGTCCCGGCTTGACCATGACGATGTCGGCGCCTTCGGCGAGGTCGAGGCCGAGTTCGCGCAGGGCCTCGCGTCCGTTCGCCGGATCCTGCTGGTAGGTCTTGCGGTCGCCTTTGAGTTCGGAGTCGACGGCTTCGCGGAAGGGACCGTAGAACGCTGAGGCGTACTTAGCGGTGTAGCCCATGATGACGGTGTCGGTGAATCCGGCGGCGTCGAGGGCCTCACGGCAGTAGGCGACCTGGCCGTCCATCATTCCCGACAGCCCCACCACCTCGGCCCCGGCGCGGGCCTGGGCCAGTGCCATCGAGGCGTAGCGATCGAGGGTGGCGTCGTTGTCGACGGCTCCGGCCTGGTCGAGGACTCCGCAGTGGCCGTGGGAGGTGAATTCGTCGAGGCACAGATCCGCCATGATCACGGTGTCATCACCGAGTTCGCGGGCCAGCAGCGACAGCGCCCGGTTGAGGATGCCGTCGGGGTCGTCGGCCTGTGAACCGATCTCGTCCTTGTGTTCGGGGATGCCGAAGAGCATGAGTCCGCCGACTCCGGCCGCTACGGCTTCTCGGGCGGCTTCGAGCAGGGAGTCCAGCGTGTGCTGGACGACTCCGGGCATTCCGCCCAGCGGCAGCGGTTCGCTCAGGCTCTCCTTGACGAACATCGGCAGGATGAGCTCCGAGGGGTGGAGTCGGACTTCGGAGACGAGGCGACGCAGGGCCGGGGTCGACCGCAGCCTGCGGGGACGGACGGTTCCGGGAACCAATGACATGTCAGGCCTTCCTTCTGCGGCGCTTCTGACTCGGACGCTGCGGGGAGATCCCGGCTTCCACGTCTTCGGCGCGCTGGGTGAGTGCGAATTCGACGAGACCGTCGATGAGTGAAGTGAGGTTGGCTTCCTCGGCGAGGACGTCGACGCGCAGTCCGTGTTCGGCTGCGGTGTTCGCCGTCGCCGGTCCGATGCAGCAGATCACCGAGGTGGGGGCGGGCTTGCCGGCGATGCCGACGAGGTTGCGCACCGTCGATGAGGAGGTGAAGAGGAAGGCGTCGAAGTCGCCGGCCTTGATCGATTCGCGGATCGGCGCCGGCGGCGGGGAGGCGCGCACGGTGCGGTAGGCGGTGACGTCGTCGGGGTCCCACCCCTTCTCCAGCAGTCCGGCCACGAGCACCTCGGTGGCGATATCGGCGCGCGGCAGGAGCACCGTGTTCATCGGGTCGATGTCATCGACGAAGTCCGGCCAGGCGGCGGCCAGCCCCCGTGCGGAGTGTTCTCCGTCGGGAACGAGGTCGGGGGTGATTCCCCAGTCGACCAGTGCCGCGGCGGTGCGACCGCCCACGGCTGCGACTTTGACGCCGGCCATCGAGCGGGAGTCGAGTCCGAAGTCTTCGAACCACATGCGCACGGCGCGCACGGCGTTGACCGAGGTGAAGCCGACCCATTCGTAGGATCCGTCGACGAGGCCGCGGATCGCCTTCTCCATCTGGGTCGGAGTGCGCGGCGGCTGAACGGCGATCGTGGGCACGACGGTGCCGACCGCGCCGAGTTCGGCCAGGGCCTCTGCGGTGGAGGTTCCCTGTTCCTTCGTCCGTGGGATGAGGACCTGCCAGCCGAAGAGCGGTTTGGATTCGAACCAGCCGAGTTCTCCTCTGGATTCCACTCCTTGCCCCATGATCACCACCATACGATCGGTTCCTGACTGCGCCATGGACAGCGCCTGCTTCAAGGTCGTCTCCACGCTGGTCTGCTCGATGGTGGAGATGCCCCATCCGAGGAGGACCTTCGTGTCCTCGTCCCAGCCGTCTGCGAGCAGGGCTTCGATGGCCTGTTCGTGGGCGGCGGCGCTGCCGGTGAGCACGTGAGTGGTGTTGCGGTGGCGGGAGACGTCGACATGGGTCTGCGGTCCGGCTTCGATGAAGCGCACGGACCGGACGCGGTTGGTCGTCAGAGCAGTTCCGGTGAAGGCCGCCGTCGAGGCGGAGAGTCCGACTCCTGGCACGATTTCGACCTCGACCTGTTCCTTGCGGCAGACTCCGGCTTCCGCGGTCGTGGTGGTGAAGATGATTCCGTCATCCGAGCTCAGCCGCACCACGGTCTTGTCCGGACGGGCGAGTTCGGCCAGACGGCGGCCGCGGGTCGAGGCGGCGACTCCGAGGTCGGCTGCATCGACGAGAGTCGCGGCCTGCGGCACATAGGCGGTGACGATCTCGGAATGGACATCGGCGTCGTAGACGACGGTCTCGGCGGTGGCGAGGATCTCGGCTCCGCGCATCGTCATCAGACCCGATTCGCCGGGTCCGCTGCCGATGAAGACGACGCGTGGGGCTGCCGGCAGGAGTCGGCGCGGCTGCACCTGGCCCGTTGTCGGTTGGTTGATCATCCCTGCTCCTGAACCTTGACGGGGGTGAGGTGATCGGCGCTGGCGGCCGGGTCGATGCCGAGTCGGCCCAAGAGGTCCTCGGCTGCGGCGGTGCCGAGTTCGTCGGCGACACGAGCCAGCTCCTTCGCGGTCACCGACAGCTGCTGAGCATTGTCGATGCTCCAGTCGACGTCGAGGAGTTCAGGCAGCGCGGTGCTCTGACGGGTGCGGGCGAGCTTGCCGTCGTCATCGGCCATCACGGCGTCGACGATGAATTCGCTGCCTTCGATCTTCGCCAACGCGCCGATGGGTGCCGAGCAGCCGGCTTCGGCGCGCGAGAGGATCGCCCGTTCACAGGTCACGGCGAGGTCGGTGGTCTGATCGTGGATCTGACGCAGAGCGGCCCGCACCTCGGCGTCGCCGTCGAGGATGGCCGCGGTGGTCGCGAAGGCGCTGTCGGCGCTGCGGGTCTCCACCGCCAGGGCTCCCTGGCCCGGTGCCGGGAGCATGACATCGAAGTTGAGCGAATCGGTGGCTTCGGCCAGACGCCCGATGCGACGGACGCCGGCGGCGGCGAGGACGACGGCGTCGAGACGGCCGTCGCGGACGTGGGCGATGCGGGTGTCGACGTTTCCCCGCACTCCGCGGACCTCGATATCGGGACGTGCGGCACGCAGCTGCACGGCACGCCGCGGCGAACCGGTGCCGATGACGGAACCGGCAGGCAGGTCGTTCAGGCTCAGCCCGTCGCGGCCGATGAGGACATCGGCCGGGTCGACGCGCGGCGGGATGGCCGCCATCTGGATTCCCGCCTCGGGGGTGGTGGGCAGGTCCTTGAGCGAGTGCACGGCCAGGTCGATCTTGCCCTGGTGGAGGGCCTGGCGGACCGCGGAGACGAAGACTCCGGTTCCGCCGAATCCGGCCAGCGGCGACATGTTGACGTCGCCTTCGGTGACGACTTCGACGATCTCGACGCGCCAGCCGGTCAGCGCCGCGATCTGGTGAGCGATCGCTGTGGACTGAGAACGGGCCAGCTGGGACCGGCGGGTGCCCAGTCGCACGGTGCGGCCGGTGAAGTGTTCGGGTTCGACGATGTCGAGGGTGTGATCGGCGACCGGACGGACGCCGTCGGCCTCGACATGGTGTGCACTGGCGGCCGTCGCGACCTTCGTCTCCGGCGTGGTCTTGGCATGGGCGACCTTGTTCACGGGCAGGTCGAAGAGCTGCATGAGCGCTTGGGCGTAGTCGACTTCGGATTCGGTCACAGCGAGTTCCTTGACCTTCACGGTCGGGGTGTGGATGAGCTTCTCCGCCACCCGGTGCAGGGACTTTCGGATCTCTGCGAATGACTTCTCGTCGACCGAGTCACCGAGCTTCTTCTCCAGCCGCTGGGTCTCCGCGGCGAGCACGTCTTTGGCGTGGGAGCGCAGCGCGGTCACGGTCGGGGCGACGGAGCGTTCCTTGTTTCCGGTGGCGATGTTCTCCAGTTCGGCGGAGATGATGGTCCGGACTTCGTCGATGGTGGCGACTACCTTCGAATCGCTCTCCCTGTCGGAGCCGCGCAGCAGTTCGCGGATCTCCCCGAGGCCGAAGAGGGCGACATGTTCGAACTCGCGGACGCTGGGGTCGATGTCGTGCGGAAGGGCGAGATCGATGAAGGCCTTGTTCGCGGCACCCTTGGGATTCTGCGCGAGGCCGGCCACGATGTCGTCGCGGCTGACGACGACGCCGCGGGCACCGGTGCAGGAGACGATGAGGTCGGCATCGGCGATCTCTTCGGCCATGATGCGCGGGGTGAGTTCACGGGCGCGTCCGCCCACCTCGGCGACGAGGCGTTCGGCCTTGTCCAGCGTGCGGTTGAGCACGGTGATGTGGGCGACGCCTTCCTTGTGCAGTCCGGACACGACGAGGCCGGACATGGCTCCGGCACCGATGACCAGAGCGTTGGCGGCGCGCAGGGATCCGATATGCGCGGCCGAGGCTTCGATGCCGACTCCGAACAGAGACCGGGCGACGTCGCCGAGGTCGGTCTCCGAATGGGCGCGCTTGCCCACCCGCAGCGCCTGCTGCAGAGCCTGGGAGAGTTCGGACGTCAGGGCTTTGTCCGACTGCGAATCGGTGAAGGCCGATCGGAGCTGGCCCAGGATCTGGGCTTCGCCGATGGCCATCGAATCGAGTCCGCAGGCGACCTTGAGCAGATGCTCCATGGCCTGGTGGTCGAAATGGGCGTAGAAGTGCCCGGCGATATCGGACCACTCTTTGTCGATCGAGGACACGAGCGCGTTGCCGAGGTCGGCCAGTCCGCCGTGGAAGGCCGAGACGTCGGCGATGAGTTCGAGACGATTGCACGTCGAGAGCACCGCGAGTCCCTCGATGTTCTCTCCGGACAGAGCGTCCCGGCGCAGAGTGCCGATTTCACCGGCGCCGAAGGCCATCCGATCCAGCATGTCGATCGGAGCCGACTGATGTGAAATGCCGAGAACCAAGAGAGTCAATTCCTGTGCTCCTCAAAACCAGGGTTGAGCGGTGCCGTGTCCAGCGCCGAATAGTATGCGAGTACTTGCAGCTCACTGGCCAAGTCGACTTGATGGACACGAACGGTATCCGGGGCGTCGAGCACGGTGGGTGAGAAATTGAGAATGCCGCGCACACCAGCTTCGACGGCCTTCTGGGCCGCCGCGGGTGCCGCGGCTGCGGGGACAGCCATGACCACCAGGTCGATATGTTCGGACCAGGCGGGCAGGTCGTCCAGGGAGGAGACGGTCAGAGCACCGATGGAGGTGCCGATCTTCTCCTCGTCGATGTCGAAGACGGCCGTGAGACGCAGGCCGCGGCGTCGGAATCCGGCGTAGTCGGCCAGCGCCGAGCCGAGGCGACCGGCGCCGATGATGGCGACGCGGCGATCTCGGTCGAGGCCGAGGAATGTCCGCAGGGTCGCGGCCAGTTCCGGACAGGAGTAGCCGACCCCGCGGGTTCCCGATCGCCCCAGCTGGGACAGGTCCTTGCGCAGAATCGACGGGGACACACCGCTGCGTGCGGCAAGGTCCTCCGACGACACCGTGTCCTGACCGGTGGCGGCAATGGTCTCGACGGTCTGCAGATAGATCGGGAGTCGGGATATCACGCGCTCGGGTACGTCCTTGCGAACGACACCCTCAATCCTGTTGGCGGACAGAATCTCGCCCACGAATCCGCCTCACTCCTTCAATCGATCTCATGCGCCCAAGGCGTCGAGCGCCTTGGACAGCCGATCCTCATCGACTCGATGAAAACTGTGTTGTCGCCCGTTGAGGAGAACGACCGGAACGTCCCAGCCGTACTGCGCGGCCAGGCCGTCATCGGTGTCGATGTCGATCTCGGTCACGGTCACGTCTCTGCCCGCGGCCACCTCGGTGACGGTCTGCAGCGCTTCAGCGCACAGATGGCAGTCGACACGCGTGAGAAAGGTCAGGTCGACCATGGCTCACTCCTCATCGGGTGCAACAAACCCCGCCGAGAAATCACTCGAGCGGGGGCGTAGGACCGTTGGGTCTTACTTCTTGTTGCGACGCTGGTGACGTGTCTTGCGAAGCTGCTTGCGGTGCTTCTTCTTCGACATACGCTTGCGGCGCTTCTTGATGACTGAGCCCACTCGGGTACCCCTTGTGCTTGTCGGTGGAGGGTGAACATCAGGTGCCCGCCCATTGAACTAACCGTGCAATTCTATCGCTTGGCCGCCTGCTTTCCCAAAACTGTGTCCAGATCCACAACGGCAGCTCCAGACGATCCGCGCGTGCGCGGGGATCGGGTTCGATTCGGGTCAGTCGAAGTAGGGGTCGAGGGCGTAGAAGGGGAAGATGTTCTTCCGGGTGCCCATCACGGCCCGGTCGAGTTCGGCTTCGGGGTCGAACCCCTTCGACCAGGGTTCGAAGGAGCCGTCGAATCCGTCGGTCATCGACAGCGGCGCTTCGCGTCCGGTCTTCGTCTGTGCGTAGGCGGCCCACCGGCCGGGGATCCGAGTGCCGGGGTCGATATCGAGTCCGGCGGCGACGGCCAGCAGGTTCGTCCAGGCGCGGGGCACGACGTCGATGATCGCGTATCCCCCTCCCCCGACGGACAGCCATCGTCCGTCGGCATGCTCGACGGCGAGGTCGCGGATGCGTTCGGATGCGATCCGCATGGCGTCCACGCTCAGACGCATATGGGTCAGCGGGTCCGCGCGGTGTCCGTCGCAGCCGTGCTGGGAGACGATGACCTGAGGTTCGAAGGCGGCGACGACCTGCGGGACCGTCGCGTCGAAGGCGCGCAGCCAGTCCGCGTCCCCCGAGCGCGGGGGCAGGGCGATATTCACCGCCGAAGCGGCCGCCTTGAGTCCCCCGATGTCGGCGGGGAACCCGGTGCCGGGGAAGAGGAACTTCCCCGATTCGTGGATCGAGATCGTGAGCACGCGCGGGTCGTCCCAGAAGAACGTCTCCACACCGTCACCATGGTGGGCGTCCGTGTCGAGGTAGACGATGCGCTCGTATCCGGCGTCGAGGAATTCGGTGATCGCACCGGCGGCGTCGTTGTAGACGCAGAAGCCGCTGGCCTTGCCCGGCATCGCGTGGTGCATTCCGCCGCAGAAGTTCACCGCACGCCGGTAGTCCCCGGAGATGATCGCGTTCGCGGCGTTGACGCTGCCTTGGAACAGCATCGCCGAGGCGGTGTGCATATTCTCGAACCCGGGAACATCCTCGGTGCCGATGCCGTATCGGTTCGCGTCCTCTTCCTCGAGGCCCTCCTCGGTGCCGGCCTGCTTGACCGCGGCGATGTAGTCGGGGTCGTGGAAGCGGGCGAGCTTGGTCTCATCGATTTCACCGATGGCATTGACGTGGACGTTCTCCGCGTCGAAGAGTCCGAAGTCGACGGCGAGCTTCGCTGTCAGGTCGAGCCTGAGGGGGTGCATGGGGTGGCTGGGACCGAAGTTGTAACCGGTCACCTCGTCGTCCCAAACGACATACACATCATTTTCGGCCATGCCCACCATGCTATATGGCACAGCTCACTTGCGCCGATTCCGGGGCCACCGGCTCTACCATGGTGCTTGTGTCCAAGAATTTTTCGCCGCGCTACGACCGGCTGCTGAAGCCTGGCCGGTGGGTCCGCGACTTCGTCGACGACCTCGCCGTGGCGTCTCCGGCACGTCTGGCGATCGGATCCTTCGTCGCCGTGGTCGCGGCGTTCGCGATTCTGCTCATGTTGCCGGCGAGCATGCGCGACCCCGGTTCGGTCGATCAGGCCACGCACATTGCGAACTCCGTGTTCGTGGCGGTCTCGGCGGTGTGCGTGACGGGACTGACTCCCGTCGTCACGGAACAGTACTGGTCGGACTTCGGGATCTCGGTCATCACCGCCGGCATCCAGGTCGGCGGTCTCGGAATCCTCACCCTCGCCTCGGTGCTGGGCATGGCGGTCTCACGGCGGTTAGGAGTGCGGCAGCGCCTGATCGCTCAGCAGGCCACCTCGGCGCTCAATCTGGGTCAGGTCGGCTCTCTGCTCAAGACCGTGGTCATCACCATCTTCACCGCCGAATCGATTCTGGCGGTGCTGCTGTTCCCGCGGTTCCTCATCCGCGGGGAATCGCTCGGCGACTCCGTCTGGTATTCGGTGTTCTACTCGATCTCGGCGTTCAACAATGCCGGGTTCACCATCCACGAGGGCGGGGCTGCGTACTTCGCCTCGGATCCGTGGATTCTGTCCCTGCTCATGGCGGGGGTGTTCGTCGGGTCGCTGGGCTTCCCGGTCGTGCTCATGGTCGCGATGTTCTGGAACCGGCCCAGCCGGTGGGATCTGCACACGAAGCTGACGCTGACGACCACGACGGCGGTCCTGGCCATCGGGCTGCTGCTGTTGGCGCTGTTCGAGTCGGCGAACCCGGCGACCCTGGGCGATAAGAACGCGGGCCACACCTTCGTCGAAGTGCTGTTCATGGCGGTCATGCCCCGTTCCGGCGGATTCTCGACGATGGAGGTCGCGGACATGAGCCAGGCCTCTCACCTGCTCATGGACCTTATGATGTTCATCGGCGGCGGTTCGTCGTCGACGGCTGGCGGAATCAAGGTGACGACGGTGGCCGTGCTCGTCCTCGCCGCGTACGCCGAGGCCAGGGGCCTGCAGGATGTGCACGTGTTCGGTCGGCGGCTGACGTCGTCGACGATCAAGCTGTCGATCTCGATCCTGCTCACCGGTGCGATGATCGTCTTCATCGGCACCCTCACGATGCTGCAGATCAGCGCCGAGCCGCTCGATCGGGTGCTGTTCGAGGTGATCTCGGCCTTCGGCACCGTGGGCCTGAGTTCCGGGGTGTCGGCGACCTCGCCGAACTCGGGGCTCTATGTTCTGTCGGTGATCATGCTCATCGGTCGACTCGGTACGATTACACTGGCGGCTGCACTGTCAATGCAGGATTCGGTGCGCCTGTACCGCTACCCCGAAGAAAGGCCGGTCGTTGGCTAACGAACACTCTTCCATCCTGGTCATCGGACTGGGACGCTTCGGGTCCTCGACGGCGGCGACCCTCGCACGCCTGGGGCGCGAGGTCATGGCCATCGAGCACAATCCCGAGCTCGTCAAGGACTGGAGCGGCAAACTGACACACGTCGTCGAAGCCGACTCGACGAACATCGACGCTCTGCGTCAGGTGGGGGCCGGTGACTTCTCGACCGCCGTCGTCGGCATCGGAACCTCGATCGAAGACAGCGTTCTCACGACCGCCAACCTCGTCGACCTGGGTGTGACGCAGGTGTGGGCGAAGGCAATCTCTCCGTCGCACGGCAAGATTCTCCATCGCATCGGCGCCCACCATGTCCTCTATCCGGAGTCGGATGCGGGCCGTCGCGTCGCCCACCTGGTCAGCTCCCGGATGATGGAGTACATCGAGTTCGACGAAGGCCATTTCGCGGTGGTGAAGATGCGACCCCCGCGGGAGATCCAGGGCTTCACACTCAGCGAGTCCGGCGTCCGCGACAAGTACGGAGTCACGATCGTGGGCATCAAGAGCCCCGGCCGCGACTTCACCTATGCCGATCCGACGACTCGAGTGGGCAAACAGGACCTGCTCATCGTCGCCGGTCACGTCGAGCTGCTCGGCCGCTTCGCCGGCCGCCCATAGGAGGGAAGGCGGCGGGAGCGTCAGTTGCCTGGCGTAAACCGCGGGTCCAGCACCTGCTCGACGACAATCGCGGGTTCAAAGTGTGTACGCAGGGAACTTCATCACCGCATCTGCATTTTGAAGCAGTTGGCGCACCGCTTTGGCGTCACGACTCGCGCCAGATGAGATGCGACGGTGACGGGTCGAGAACTACCTCGGTGGAGCAGTCGGGGCCTGAGAGCAGGCTTGTTCTGGCTTCGGCCAGCATCTCCCTCATCCCAGACTCGAGCGCATTGAGAAATTCGTCGATGGTCTCGTGGTGACTGATCATCTCGATCGCCCGTCCGTTCACCTCGATCCCCTTATATCCGCCCGAGGCGGTCGGTCCGATCCGTCTGATCGCCGGTCCTGCTGACTCAGTTGATGGGCCGGAGGGGATGGAGGAGTTCGATTCTGCCACTCGTTCCGAGTCATGTCCCGGCAGCCCGTGCGACATGTCGAGCAGCGCTTCCGCGACATGGTTCCACTGATTGATCGCCCGCTGGAGTCGGTGTGCATAGGCCTGGGCCACCGTTTCAATTGCATCCAAGCATTTTTCTGCGGTGTCGCCCCACTCGCTCGTGCCGAATTCCTTATCCAAGCGGCCGAATTCGAGTGCGGCGAGGTTGAGGAATGCCGGGAGGAGTCGTTGCACGGCATCTCCCCTGGACTCGAGGAGTTCAGCTTCCCGTTCCGCATAGATTTCCCACTGACCGACTGCGAACGCTACATCTTCCTGCCGGAGTGGAAGGTGCGGATCGAGATTCGCGATCGCCTCGCGCTCCGCACGACGCCTTGATACCTCTATCAGCTCGGAGTCGATCCCGCGGAGCTCACTGCTCAGCTTGACCACACGGAAGAATTCGTCATTATTGTCCACTTTTCCACTCCCCTCGCCCGACCGGATGCCACTATGGCAACCCCTATCGATGGGAGAATACGATGGGCCACTGACACGGCCCGGGCAGGGGAGCTAGCGCACCTGCACCTGGAGAGGTAGCTCAAGGTGACTGGGACAAGTGGTTGGCGGGACTGCCGTCTTGATGTGAGATAGCCGTGTCCTCATCACTGCACAAAGCAGCCTCACCACGACGTTATGAGAGCGGGCGACGGGAATCGAACCCGCGTCATCGGCTTGGGAAGCCGAAGCTTTACCATTAAGCTACGCCCGCATGTCACCGCTGGTCGGCAGGCATCCACCCAGGTAAGACCCGGTGCAGACCTGCCGTCGACGGCGACTCGAACCAGTCTACAGCTTCCCGCCTCAGCCAAAGGCAAATGGGCGGCAGCGTTGAATCCACATCCGCGTGTTCGAAGTGTGTATGCAGTGAACTAGACCAGTGCATCTGCATTTTGAAACAGCCTGTGCAGAGGTCGCGTCGGACAACGCCACTTCGGCACGGCCGTCATATCCGCCACTACCGGGCACCGGATCGCTTCCTTGGGGCAATGAATGCCCTCAGGTTTGGCGCTTGTCCGAACAGTTTGGTTGCACATTCTCCAAGATTGATCACCTCGTTGAAGTTCAGCCGGACGATTCGAAACCCCAGCTCCAACAGCCGGTTGTATTGGCGAACTTCTTTTCGCATCAGTCGGACTCCGTTGTCGGCATATTTTGAGAAGCCGTCGACAAGAACGATCGTCCGCGACTCTTTGTGCAGAAAGTCCACACGGGCGAGGACTGCGCGCCCATCCCAGATCCTTGCCTGTTGGCTGAATCCGGTCAGTCTCACTTGCATGAGGTTGTACACGAAGCGACTCTCTGCATAGCTCTCCGACAGCGGCCCGATCGCTGACAGCAATCGCTGCGCCCTCGACTGACCTTTCGACAGCCGGCGGAGCACGGGCAGGAAGTCTTCGGCAATACTCCGCTCGGCCAAGGCCAGTGTGTCCGGCGGATATCCGAATCGAGCCGCTTCGTCCGCCCCAGCGTCGGAACCGAATACTGACCTGCGCAGACAAGTCTCCAACGCGGCGAAGCCTTCCGGTTCGCCCAGCTGTCCGATGAGATCAAACGCCGTGCGAATCGGCGTTGTCAGCGACATCTTGCCAAGCCTGACGACGTCTTCTTCCGGGACGATCTTCGAGGTCCTCGCCACATCGGCGCTGGAGTGCCGCCTCGTCGGATGAGCGATGAATACCTTTCCACGGGGCGGACGATACAACTGAAAGTCATGAACGAACCCGGCGGAGACTCCCCAGATCACATCGTCGACCCGGTAGTGCGGATACGAAGCCACCCGCAGCTTTTCGAACATGTCGAGGAGTTCGAAACGAAGCTGGCCGGTTTCCTGGTCCGTCTGCTCGGCAACTCTCGTGATCCACGCTTCGTCCGTGACGAATTCCGCAATCGCCGAGTGCCGAGGGTTCGAACAGTGAGCGACGACCGAATACATCCCTTGCGTAAGCGCAAGCAAGCAGCAGCCGATGGCTTCGCGGATGCACCTGCTCTGCACTCCGCGCGCTCTGAGTTCACTGGTGCGGACCACGTTGTACATGCGGCAAGGCTGTCAATGCCCGTGAGCCTACGGCAAGGGCTCCTCTCCAGCCTGTGGACTCGGACTGTGCATCCACACCCTTTCGGAGTTCGAGTCTGTGGACTTTCAACAGTGCACGACGTTCGAGTCATCGACGGCGCCGCACCCGCCTAAAGTTCAGTTAGGACCTGGCCCCGCGGCTCGCATGGCAATGGCACATGGCCGACTTGGCTACACAGCTGCATGGTCAGCAGGGACGTCGACGCGGCCAAAAACACTGTTGAATCCACAACCGCGTGTCCACGGTGCATTCGCGCTGAACCGAATCGGCTCGTCTGCACTGTGAACACGCGGTCGGCAGATGGATCAGTGGTCGACAGCCTCCTCGGCGCCGAATCCGGTGTGAGCGCGGACGTCCATCTCGGCGGCGAGCTCGGGACTCTCCACTGTCTTGTCGGTGATCGAGGCGATCCAGCCGAGGATGAAGCCGAGCGGAATCGAGATGATGCCCGGGTTCGACAGCGGGAAGATCGCGAAGTCAGCACCGGGGATCATGGCGGTCTCGGAACCTGAGACGACCGGCGAGAACGCGATGAGCACCATCGCCGAGATCAGGCCGCCGTAGATCGACCACACGGCACCGCGAGTGGTGAAGCGCTTCCAGAACAGCGAGTACACGATCGTGGGCAGGTTCGCGCTGGCGGCGACGGCGAAGGCCAGTGCCACGAGGAAGGCGATGTTCTGCCCCTGCACACCGATGCCGCCGATGATTGCGACCGCACCGATGACGATCACTGTGCGGCGGGCGATCTTGACCTCCGCCTCGGAGTCCTCGACCTTGCCCTTCTTGATGACGTTGGCGTAGATGTCGTGGGCGAACGAAGCCGCCGCCGTGATCGCCAGGCCCGCCACCACGGCGAGGATCGTGGCGAATGCGACCGCGGAGATGAAGCCCATGAGCAGCGGCCCGCCGAGCTGGAGCGCCAGCAGCGGGGCCGCTGAGTTCACGCCGCCCGGAGCGTTCTTGATCGTATCGGCGCCGACGAGTGCGGCCGCACCGTAGCCGAGCACGAGGGTGAAGAGGTAGAACGCACCGATGAGCCAGATCGCCCACACCACGGAGCGGCGAGCTTCCTTAGCCGTGGGGACGGTGTAGAAGCGCATGAGCACGTGGGGCAGACCCGCCGTGCCCAGCACGAGCGCCAGTGCCAGGGAAATGAAGTCGAGCGGATTCTCGCCGTACTGCAGACCCGGGTTGAGGACGCCTTCCCCGACTCCTTCGGCTGCGTTGTCCACGGCCGAGGCCAGCAGGGTCGAGAGATTGAAGCCGTTGAGTGCGAGCACCCAGACGGTCATCCCGAAGGCACCGGCGATGAGCAGGATCGCCTTGACGATCTGCACCCAGGTGGTGCCCTTCATTCCGCCGACGAGGACGTAGATGATCATCAGCGCGCCGACGACGGCGATGACCAGCGACTGGCCGACTTTGCCGTCGATGCCCATGAGCAGAGACACGAGTCCGCCGGCACCAGCCATCTGCGCGAGCAGATAGAAGAAGCAGACCGCCAGCGTCGACAGGGCTGCAGCCATGCGCACGGGGCGCTGTTTGAGGCGGAAGGACAGCACATCAGCCATGGTGAACTTGCCGGTGTTGCGCATGAGCTCGGCGACGATGAGCAGAGCGACGAGCCAGGCGACGAGGAAGCCGATCGAGTAGAGGAACCCATCGTAGCCGTTGACGGCGATCGCACCGCAGATGCCGAGGAAGGACGCGGCAGACAGGTAGTCACCCGAGATGGCGAAGCCGTTCTGCGGTCCGGTGAACGACCGTCCGCCCGCGTAGTAGTCCGAAGCGGACTTGTTGTTGCGGCTGGCCCGCAGAACGATGAACATCGTGACCGCGACGAATGCGGCGAAGATCGTGATGTTGAGGACCGGGTTGTTCTCGACCTCGGTGGTCGCGGTACTGAGGAGGTCGACTCCCGAAGCGACGAAGTCTCCGATTGCCAATGTGCTCATGAGCGGGTTCCTTCCGTTTCGGCCTGCAGTCGTTCACGGATCGCTTCCGCGGGAGGGTCGAGCTTCTTATTGGCGAACGAGACGTAGAACATCGTGATCGCGAAGGTCGTCACGAACTGCAGCAGCCCGAAGACGAGTCCGACGTTGATCTCCCCCACGACCTTCGTCGACATGAAGTCGTGCGCGTACGTGCTGAGGATGACGTAGAGGAAGTACCAGACGAGGAACGCGATCGACAGCGGGATCACCACCGAGAAGCGTTTGCGTTTGAGGGCCTTGAACTCCGGCTTCTCCTCCTCTGCGAGGAAGTCAACACCGGTGTTGACAGGATCAGTCATTCTTTCTCCTTTGATTGGGCAGAACATCAGTGTCCTGAATCACATGACCCAAAGGTAACGTTCAGCATGCGCTAGGGAATACCACCGAAAGTTGGTAGCTTATTCACATGAATGCGCACGCCAAAGAAGCGCGGGCTCTCAAGGTCGAGACCCGCCGCCTGTTCGTCGAAGCCGTCGACTCCCTGCATCAGAGCGGCACAGGCGACGTCGTCTTCGGAGGCATGGTCGAAGAGGGGTCGGTTGCGGTCGAAGCCGTCGCCGGCGCCGACAAGGACCTGCTCTCGTCCCTCATCGTCAGCACCGGAAGGGGACTCGGCGGTCGGGCCATGACCGAGGGCACTCCGCAGCTCACCCGCGACTACGAGGTCGACCCTCTCATCACTCACCACTACGACGAGGAGGTGCTCGGCGAGGGCATCCGCGTCCTCGTCGCCGTCCCCACCCTGCACGGCGGGGAGGTCACCGGCATGGTCTACTGCGGCCACCGCACGGACTACAACGCCGCCGCCCCGCAGACGGGAGATCTCGTCCGTCGGGTGCGTCAGCTCTCGGTCGATCTCGGTCGACTGGGCTACCGGCAGGTACCGCGCGGCCCGGTCAGAGAGGAACCGATCTACCCGGATCTGGATCCCTCCGGTCGCGAAGCTCTGCGGCACACCTATGCGGAGCTGCGGGCCATCCGCTCCGGTGTCATCGATGAGGAGACCAGGGAGAAGCTCACCGGCGTCGAGGCGCGCCTGGCCGATATCCTCTCCGGACACAATCCGGAGAACTTCCAGACGCCGGTGCCAGCAGTGCGGCTGTCACCGAGGGAGACCGACATCCTCTCGCACGTCGCCTTGGGCTGGCCGAATGCCCGCATCGCCGAGGCGCTGTCGCTGCGCGAGTCGACGGTGAAGTCCTATCTCAACACGGCGATGGTCAAGCTCTCGGCACGGACCCGACACGAGGCCGTGTCGATCGCCCGTTCGTCCCACGTCCTCCCCTGAGCGGGGCGGCACGGCTCAGCCGTTGATGACCTCGGAGTTCTCCCGTTCCATCTCCAGGGAACGGTCCCCCGCCGCCTGCGCGGCCGCCTCGGCGATATCGAAGATCCCGGAGTCGAGGAACTGCTGGAGCCCGGCCAGGGTCGTTCCGCCCTTGCTGCTCACGGCCTGACGCTGAGCGGCGGGATCGGGCTTCTCGGTCAGGAGTCGGCCGGCACCGTCGGCGGTGGCCACAACCATCTGGCGGGCGACGTCCTCGCTCAGGCCCTGTTTGACGCCGGCGGCGATCATGGCTTCGGCGAGGAGGAAGAAGTACGCCACTCCGGACCCGGAGATTCCGGTCATGGCCGGGATCTGGGATTCGTCGAGATCGACGACGAGGCCGGCGCCCGACAGCAGGGACTTCAGTGTGTCCACGCTGGCGGCGGTCACCTCGACGGTGGGGGCCAGTGCAATGACGCCGTGGCCGATGGCACTCGGCGTGTTCGGCATGATCCGCACGATCGGGTTCTCGGGGGCGAGCTTCGCGAGGTCCGCGGCGGCGACACCTGCGGCCATGGACACGAGCACGGAGTTCGGGTCGAGGTCGTCGGCGAGCTCGCGCAGAGTCTCGGCCATCATCCACGGCTTCACGCCGAGGAAGACGAAATCGGCTCCGGACGCGGCTTTCCTGTTCGCGTGGGAATCGTCCTCCACCGAGGTGACTGTGGCGGTGGGCAGAGCCTCGCAGAGTCGCTGCGCCGAGGCGGTCGAATTCGTCGTCGCGCGGACGGTGATGCCCGCGTCGGCAGCGAGGATTCCCTGGATCAGGGCCGTGCCCATGTTGCCGGTTCCGATGGAGGCGATTGTGGTCAAAGCGCGTCAGCCTTTCGATCTGTTGGGTGCGGTGGTCGGTGGGTGTCCGTGCGTTCGGGCGTGCCGGTGCGAGGTCGGACGGATGGAATCGCGACTTCGCTGTCGACTGCGGGGTCAGCTCTCGTCGTCGGCACTGCCGGATCGCGCGGACTTGCTCTCAGAGGTGCGGGTGTGGCTGTGGGCGTTGCGTCGGGGAACATCCTCGTCGAGGCCTAGGTGCTCACGAGCGAAGGCGATGGAGTCGGCGAGCATCTTCTCGCGAGACGACTGTTTGCGGACGAATCGGGTGTTGACCTCGACGACGACGTCGCCCTGCCAGTTGTGTTTGGCCAGGTACTGCAGGGTCTCGGCGACGGGCATGGTGCCTTCGCCGGGAACGAGGTGTTCGTCCTTGAGCGAGCCGGCACCGTCGGTGAGGTGGACGTGACGGAGCTGGTCGAAGATCTCGCCCACCGTCTCCAGGGCGTTCATTCCGGCGGTGGAGGCGTGGGAGAAGTCGAAGGTGAGGTCGTCGTAGTCCTCGTCGAGGGGGTTCCAGTCGGGGTAGTAGACCTGGATCTCGCGCAGGCCGGCCCGCCAAGGGTACATGTTCTCCACGGCCAGTTTCACACCGGTCTCTTGAGCGACCTGTCGGACGCCGTCGACGAAGCCGAGGGCGTATTCACCCTGCCACCGGAACGGCGGGTGGAGAACGACGGTGTCGGCGTTGACTTCTTTGGCGAGATTCGCGGTGATCCGCAGCTTCTCCCAATGGTCTTTGTGCAGGACCCGCGGCAGGAACAGCAGGGTCGGAGCGTGCAGGGAGATGACGTCGAGTCCGGTGTCGCGGGCGAGTCCGTTGATGAGGTCGACGTCGCGGGTCTCGGTGTTGTGGGTGACCATGATCTCGACACCGTCGTAGCCATGCTTGGCCGCCTGGGTGAAGGTCTCCTCGACGGTCATGGGTGAGACGGAGGAGCTGGAGAGTCCGAGTCTGATCCGATTCTCGGAGACGTGATGGGCGTCCTTCTCATAGACGTCGTGTTTGTCGAAGTACTCCTTGTGGCGCTTCGAATTCGAGCGCGCAGAATTCTTGGTGGTCAACACCTTCCGCTGGGACTTCGACTTTTTGCTCATCACGTCCAGTTTAACGCGGACTCCCCGCCCCAGAACTACTGTGAGTATTGATGGTGGCTGGTCTGGGACTGGCTGGCAGAGTAGGAACTGACCGTCCCATTGATCATCATGACCCTCAGAACTACTGACTCGAACGATGTCCTCGTCG
>NZ_JBNFOL010000035.1:0-35488 GCF_057364765.1 Brevibacterium sp. LAARM3_SD1
CGGCGGCCCAGATACCTGGCGCCAGGTTGCTGGGCCGCCGTCGGGTAGTCCTGGGAGGGGAGACGGCCCATTCCTCATAGTGGGCTGAGACCAGTGGAGAACGGTGGTGGGATAGGCTGTTGGGGTGAGTTCTGAAATCGAAATCGGCAGAGGCAAGCGCGGCCGTCGCGCCTATTCGCTCGACGACATCGCCATCGTCCCCGCTCGGCGCACCCGCGACCCCGAAGACGTGTCCCTGACCTGGCAGATCGACGCCTACCAGTTCGAGCTGCCGTTCATCGGCGCCCCCATGGACTCGGCCATGTCGCCGGAGACCGTCATTTCGCTCGGCAAGTTCGGCGGCCTCGGCGTCCTCGACCTCGAAGGACTGTGGACCCGGTACGAGGATCCCACCCCGCAGCTGGCCGAAATCGCACAGCTGCCGGCGGAGATGGCGACCTCCCGGATGCAGGAGCTCTACTCCGCCCCCATCCAGGCCGAACTCATCACTGCTCGCCTCGAGCAGATCCGTGAAGCCGGGGTCACCGTGGCAGGTGCCCTGACCCCGCAGCGGACTCAGGAGTTCTACAAGACCGTCATCGACGCCGGAGTCGACATCTTCGTCATCCGCGGCACCACGGTCTCGGCCGAGCATGTGTCGACCCACACCGAACCGCTCAACCTCAAGCAGTTCATCTACGAACTCGATGTTCCCGTCATCGTCGGCGGAGCCGCCACCTACACCGCGGCCCTGCACCTCATGCGCACCGGTGCCGCCGGCGTCCTCGTCGGCTTCGGCGGGGGAGCGGCGGCCACGACGCGGAAGACCCTGGGCATCCACGCCCCGATGGCCACCGCCGTCGCCGACGTCCACGCCGCCCGGCGGGATTACATGGACGAATCCGGCGCCGCTACGTCCACGTCATCGCCGACGGCGGACTCGGCACCAGCGGCGAAATCGTCAAGGCCTTCGGCGCGCGCCGACGCCGTCATGCTCGGCACCGCCCTGGCCCGAGTCGACCGAAGCCCCCGGTCGCGGAATGCACTGGGGCGCCGAGGCCCACCACCCGGACCTGCCGCGCGGCCACCGCGTGGAACTGGGCACCGTCGGCAGCCTCGAGCAGGTGCTCTTCGGCCCCGGCCGCACCGCGATCGGCGAACTCAACCTCGCCGGCGCACTGCGTCGGGCGCTGGCCACCACCGGCTATCTCGACCTCAAGGAATTCCAACGCGTCGACGTCACCGTCTCGCCCTACCAGACTGGTTCGGTGGTCTGATCTGTTCCGCCTGGCACTGACCCCCAAATGGCTGGGGTCCCTGCTCCTCGTCCTGGTGCTCGTCACCTGCTTCGTCGGACTCTCCGCGTGGCAGGTCGACCGCGCCCAGCACAAGAACGACGTCACGGAATCCGCTCAAGTCGATGAGCTCAAGGACTTCAACGACGTCATGGACGCCCAGGCCCCGATGCCCGGCATCCTCGCCGACCAGCGGGTCAGCCTGTCAGGACACTGGATCCCCGACGCTCAGGTCGTCATCCCCGGACGCGTCCAGGACGGGGACTCCGGATATTGGGTCGTGACGATGTTCGCCCCGGACGGGGGCCACCTCGGTGAGGGTGTCAAGGTCGCGAACGCCGATGAGAAGACGATCGCGATCCCCGTCGTCCGCGGTTTCACCACCGACGAGGATACGGCGATGACCTCCGAGGCCCGGGACGGCCAGGTCGAACTGACCGCGCGGATCGGGCCCATCGAAGGCCCCGTCGAGGGCAATGACCTGCCCGAGGGTCAGGTGCACACGGTCTCGACCTCGCAGATCATCAATCTGTTCCCCGACCTGCTCACCTACTCCGGGTTCCTCATCCCCGAAACCGCCGACGGCGCGGCCGCCTCGGTGGGCACCGACGGCCTCGAACAGGTACCGACGACGACCACGCGCGACGAGGGCGGATTCGATCTGCAGTCGGCGGTCTACGCCCTTGAATGGATCATCTTCGCAGCCATGGCCCTCTACATGTGGGTCCAGTTGCTGCGTGACGACTTCGTCCGGCGCCGCCTCGACGAGGACTCCCAGGATTCGGAGAAGCGCGTCGAGTATGTTGTCGTCAAACCCGCCGGCGTGCGACCATCGACCCCGAGGTGATGTCCGGACTGACCGGACTGCCGGCCCATCGTCACGGTGGGAAGAAGCCGGGGAAGACACCCGGAAAGAAGGCCGGGAAGACGCCCGGAAAGACATCCGAACCGACCGACACTTCCACGACCGGAGGAAACTGAGCGTGAGCGAAGAACACGAGTCCTTGGACTCCCGCCCCGATTTCGACGAGAACGACGTGTGGAGCGTCAAACGCTTCACCTCCGCGCGCAATGCGCTGAAGTTCTACCGTGTGATGGCGTTCATCACCGGCACGATGCTGCTCATCCTCACGGTCGAGATGATCTACAAGTACCTCATCGCCGCCGACCCGGCCACCGCCCTGAATTTCGGCGGCTTCAACCTCGCCGCGGCCATCGCGATCTGCCACGGCTGGTGCTACGTCGTCTACCTCATCGGCTGCTTCTGGCTCAATCAGCAGATGCGCTGGACGCTCGGCCGCTACCTCATCCTCGCACTGGCCGGCGTCGTGCCCGTGATGTCGTTCATCCTCGAACGTCGCATCCACCGCCAGGTCGACGCGGAGCTCGAAGCCGCCGTCGTCGTCGCCCCCAAGTCCTAAGACAGAACCCACCCTCCCCGAGGCGGCCCACCGATCCGTGCGCAACCGCGGTGGTGAGGCCGGCCCAGTTCGCCCCCACCGAGGCGACCGTGCCCTCGTCTCCCACCCTCACCGAGGTGGCTCGTCGATGCGTGCGCAACCGCACTGAGATGGCCGTCTGACCCGAATTCGGGCGTCCGGTCGCCGACGCTTAGAATTGGATCATGACGCAATCCCAGAGCACGCAGGTGCCCCCCGTCCTCGTCGTCGATTTCGGCGCCCAGTACGCCCAGCTCATCGCACGACGCATCCGCGAAGCCGGCCTGTACTCGGAGATCATCGCCCACGACGCGCCCGCGTCCGAGTTCGCGGCGAAGAACCCCGTGGCCATCGTGCTCTCCGGTGGCCCCTCGAGCGTCAACGACGCCGCCGCCCCGAACTTCGACACCTCGGTGTTCGACCTCGGAGTGCCCACGATGGGCATCTGCTACGGCTTCCAGCTCATGTCGACCGCCCTCGGCGGCCGCGTAGCCAAGACCGATAAGCGCGAATACGGATCGACCCCGGTCTCCGTGTCCCAGGCCGGTGCACTCCTTGCCGAGACCCCGGGCAACTACAAGGTCTGGATGTCCCACGGGGACTCCGTCGCCGAGGCGCCCGCCGGCTTCGACGTCCTCGCCTCCACCCCGGACACCCCCGTCGCGGCCTTCGAATGCGCGGCGAAGAAGTTCGCCGGAGTGCAGTGGCACCCCGAGGTCCTCCACTCGGAGAACGGGCAGAAGATCCTCGAGAACTTCCTGTTCAACGTCGCTGGCCTCGAAGCCGACTGGACGAACGAATCGGTCATCGACGAACAGGTCGACCTCATCCGCGCCCGTGTCGGATCGAAGAAGGTCATCTGTGCCCTGTCCGGCGGCGTTGATTCCTCCGTAGCCGCCGCCCTCGTCCACAAGGCCATCGGCGATCAGCTCACCTGTGTCTTCGTCGACCACGGTCTGCTGCGTCAGGACGAACGAGTCCAGGTCGAGAAGGACTATGTCGATTCGATCGGCGTCCGCCTGGTCACCGTCGACGCCCGTGAGCAGTTCCTGTCGCAGCTCGCCGGAGTCACCGACCCGGAGGAGAAGCGCAAGATCATCGGCCGCGAGTTCATCCGCACCTTCGAATCCGCTGCCGCCGACCTCGTCCTCAAGGCTCAGGAAGGCGACGGCGAAGAGATCGCCTTCCTCGTCCAGGGCACCCTCTACCCCGACGTCGTCGAATCCGGCGGGGGATCGGGCACCGCGAACATCAAGAGCCACCACAACGTCGGCGGCCTGCCCGATGACATCCAGTTCCAGCTCATCGAACCCCTGCGCGCCCTGTTCAAGGACGAAGTCCGCGCCATCGGTCGCGAACTCGGCGTGCCCGAGGCTATCGTCTCCCGCCAGCCGTTCCCCGGGCCCGGCCTGGGCATCCGCATCATCGGCGAGGTCACCGAGGAGCGACTGAACATCCTGCGCAAGGCCGATGCCATCGCCCGCGCAGAGCTGACGAAGGCCGGCCTCGATGGAGAGATCTGGCAGTGTCCGGTCGTGCTCCTGGCCGATGTCCGCTCCGTCGGAGTCCAGGGCGACGGCCGCACCTACGGCCACCCCGTCGTGCTGCGCCCGGTCTCGAGCGAGGACGCGATGACCGCGGACTGGACGCGCATCCCCTACGACGTGCTCTCCGTGATCTCCAACCGCATCACCAACGAGGTCGACGACATCAACCGCGTCGTCCTCGACGTCACCTCGAAGCCTCCGGGCACCATCGAATGGGAGTGATCCTCCGCGACCATTGAGGGGTCCCTGCACACGTGAACGTGCGGGACACCCTCGCCGAGGCGGCCTCGACCGCGACCCCGAATACCGCTCCTGAACACCGTTCAGTTACAGTGGGAGGGTGCTCGAGGCCGCCTCGGGCGTCCCCGATCCCGTCGGGGAGGATCACGACCAATGGAGTACTCATGACACCGACCCACAGCACCACCTCGGCGGGGATCACCCGTCCTCGCTCGGCCGGCAGCGATATCGCTCTCGTCGCGGTCTTCGCGGCGATGCTCGCGGCCTTTGCGATGATGCCTCCTGTTCCGGTGGGTCCTCTCGGTGTGCCGATCACTCTGCAGACCTTCGCGATCGCCCTGTGTGGGATGGTGCTCGGACCCTGGCGCGGATTCTCAGCCACCCTGCTCTACGTCGTCCTCGGTCTCATCGGACTCCCGATCTTCTCGGGAATGCGCGGCGGAATCGGCGTCCTCGCAGGACCAAGTGCCGGCTATATCCTCTCCTTCGCGCTCTATGCTCTCCTCGCCGGCCTCATCGCCCGCTGGGCCGTGCGCCGCTTCAGCGGAATGAAGCTCGGCGTGGTGCTGTTCGTCGGCGGCTTCGGCGGCAGCCTCCTGCTCAACCACCCGCTGGGCATCCTCGGCATGTCGATCAACGGCGACCTGCCCCTCGGCGTCGCCGCGGTCGCGGACCTCGCCTACTGGCCCGGTGATGTTGTGAAGAACATTCTGGCCGCCTCGGTGGCGGTGCTCATCCACCGCGCATTCCCCGATGTGCTGCGCCGTCGCGGCATCAGCGTCGAGTCGGTATCGGCCGAGCAGGTCCAGGGCGCGAAGTGACACGTGAGATCAGGTTGAGCGACGTCGGCGTCGGAGTCATCGACGACGGCCCCGACGGCGATGTCGTGCGCCCGATCCTCCGTGACGTCAACCTCACCCTCACCGAGGATGTCGTCGCCGTCATCGGCGCCAACGGCTCGGGAAAGTCGACCCTGCTGCAGCTGTTCAACGGACTGGTCACGGCGAACGCCGGCGAGGTCCTCGTCGATGGTTTCGACCCGCGGCGTCAGGCGGCGAAGGTGCGATCGCGCGTCGGGTTCGTCTTCACCGATCCGGCCGCGCAGCTGGTCATGCCCACCCCGATCGAGGACATCGAACTCTCCCTGCGCAAGTCCGTGCCCAAGCGTGAGAGGCGGGCAGCGGCTCTGGCGGTGCTCGACGAGCTCGGCATCGCGACCTGGCCGAACGCAGCGTCTACGAACTCTCCGGCGGCCAGCGTCAGCTCGTAGCACTGGCCGCGGTGCTTGCGGTGGATCCGCAGATCCTCGTCCTCGACGAGCCGACGACCCTGCTCGACCTGCGCAACAAGGAGCGGCTGCGCATGCATCTCCAGGAGCTCGTGGCCAGGCGCGGGGTGCGCATCATCCTCACCACCCATGACCTCGAGTTCGCGCAGATCGCCCAGCGCGCGATCGTTGTCGACGACGGTCGGATCGTGGCTGATGCCGCCCCTGCCGAGGCGGTTGAGACCTACCGGAACCTCATCATGAGCGATACGCCATGACCCAGGCGGTGACGTGGCGGAAGAACGCCGGCATCAAGGCCCGACCACAGCTCTTCGGGAAGGTCGCGCATCCTCGGGGATGGCTGCACGAGGTGCCGACGGGTGTGAAGCTGGCGGTGATCGCCGTCATCGGCATCGTCGCACTGATCTTCCGCGACGCGGCGATCAATTGGTCGATGTTCGCTGCCCTCGTCGTCATCGGCTTCACCGCACAGCTGCGCCCGAGGTACTTCCTGCGCACGTGGATCTACGTGGCGGTGCTCGTGGCGATCGTCATGGGGCTGCAGTTCTTCTTCGGTTCCATGGAGTCGGGGCTGGCTGTCGGCGGGACCGTGTTCGCCTGTGTGCAGGCGGCTCTGATCCTGACCCTGACGACGACGGTGGCGCAGCTGCTCGACACGTTCACCACCCTGGTCTCGCCGTTGCGGTTCTTCGGTGCGAACACTGAGGCGATCGCGCTGACCGCGAGCCTCATGGTTCGGGCGATCTCCCATATCTCCGGTCTGCTCGGGGAAGCCGAACGCGCCGCCCGCGCACGCGGTCTCGACTCGAGCATCAAGGCCCGGATCGTGCCGGCGATCCTGCGGTCGGTCAAGTATGCACAGGACACCGGACGGGCACTCGACGCCCGCGGCATCGTGGACTGAGCTCGTAGTGCGAACCGCTGTTGTGGTCAGCGGACGCGGTATCGTGTCGTGGCCAGTGCAGTAGTTTGCTCCCAGGCAGACTGAGGCCCGTGTTCTCCTGCTCCAGATACGTTCACTGTGGGAGGGGCTCTGCCCTACTGGGGCTGATGGAGGTCGACGCAAGTCGCCGCGATGGGGTTATGACTTACGAAACAAAATGGCCGCCGCGAATCGCAGTAGGTACGGGCGATGACTAAGCGGAACGACCTGTGAACCCGCATCGAGCACAAGTTCCTTCGCGTTGCGGGGCGGCTGGGGCGGCACCAGTCATCGACGCTTCGGGGCTCAAGATGCAGTCGGTCGCTGTGGGCGGGAGACTAGACGGCGGTGCACCACAACGCCACGATGCGCATCGCCGGATAGTGGGAGGCATGATGAGTGACAATCCACGACATGAAACCCAACAGAGCATCATCAATTCTGTTACACAACTGCGATCGTTACCAACAGTCGAGTACGGGTAACAGCCTGCTTTTATTGTGAACTAACGGCTCGCGCAGCCATTTCTTAAAAATTACATTCTCGCAACATGTGACGTTGTCGGGATGCTGTGGTTGCAGAGCTGTGAACCCCTCGATAGCGTGATTGACGTCATATCCCCTGACAGATAGATAATAACGTTGAGGATCCCCAAAGCAATGCGCACCCGAGCACTCTGCGCTGTCCCTCTCGCCTGCGCACTCGCGCTTATCAGCCTGAGCCCCGCGCACGCCAACTCGACTGCCAATCAAGGGGAACCGCAGTCAGCAGGCTCTACGTCCACACTGACCGAAAAACGATCCGAGGGCGCTGTCGAATACACCGACGGTCAATCTTCGGTCAAGATCCTTGAGCCGGACGGTTCAAAAGCTGAGTCTGCCAGCCCGCAGGCAAAAGGCCGTTACGTAGGTTGCCATCTCAAAGTCCATTATGTCCACGGCTCACATCATGTGAAAGGAACGATCAACGGAACTGCCACTGTGAACTGCAAATATGCCGGCGGAGGAAAGGCAAGCGTTTCGTCCCTCGGGTTGAGCTATTCGTTGATTCGTGTAAGCCCAAATAACAAACAGTGGGCCGCCGGCATGGTCAACAACTCAAACAAGTCAAAGATCGCGAACAACCGGGGAGTCCCCTGCAGCGAAGGGGCAGGACGATTCCAGGGCTGGGCCCAGGCCGAAATGACGCCGCCGAAGGGTTATAAGATGTCAACCCCGCCAACAAAGAAGGAATATGGGAAGACGAAATGGGTGGGATGTGGCGACGATGGTGATCCGCAATCTTCAAGCAAGGGTGTGAGCGAAGAGATTACGGTCACCTTCGCTCCAATCGACTGAAACGGATCGAAATGAGAACCCACGAAACAGTTCATTCCGAATGCTCCTACGTGGATGACGAGCCGACGTACAGAGTCAACTTTTGGGAAGGCGATGGAACAACTGCCTGGAGGCTCCAGGCCTTCGTCCTCTCCGACGTCGACAATGTGCGGGAAGCATTGGACTGGGTTAAGAGACATGAGAACGGGCGCCCTGCTGAACTGTTCGTTGAGATCGACAATGAAGAAATCCATCCGTTCGACACCCCACGGAAAACTGATCTGATTCGTCTATACGGTGCCAATCCGAACGAGAGCCTAGAGCAGGTCACGATCGGGGCCTACAGCTGACAAGCCGTCGTCGCACTGTTTGACAGAGCGGTCCGCGCCGAAAGGCACGGACCGCTCGCTTCTGTTCACCCGTGCGTCGCACTTGGCAACTGCCTCCGCCACAGAGGCGTGTGAGATTCAGCCGGCCTTGAGTCGGGACTCAGCGGACCATCCGGTGTGAGGAGTAGCCTCGGCGAGAGACGGGGCGAACCCCGTCCGAACCGAAGGAGACATGATGACCGGCGCCGAGAACACTGTCCTGTTGGCCATGGATTTCCAGAACGGCATCGCCGGAGACGACGCTTTCGCCTCAACCGGAGTGCTCGAACGTGCACGGGACGCCGTCGCCGCGGCCCGCGGAAACAACATCCCCGTCGTCTGGGTGCGAGTGGCCCTGCGCGAAGGACATCCGGAACTGGCCGCAACGGCATCGTTTGCGCAGATCGCCGCCCACGGCGACGTCGACGAAACCCACGCCTCGACGAGCATCCATGAAACCCTCGACCGGCATCAGGGTGAGCCGATCGTGACCAAGCGTCGCATCAGCGCCTTCACCGGCAGCGATCTCGAGGTGCTGCTGCGCGGCTACGGGGCCTCGTCTCTCGTGCTCGCCGGAGTCGCCACGAGCGGTGTCGTGCTCTCGACAGTGCGTCAGGCCGCCGATCTCGACTTCGAACTCACAGTGCTCTCCGACGCCTGCGCCGACCGCGACCCCGAGGTCCACACGGTGCTCACCGAGAAGGTGTTCCCGAAGCAGGCGAAGGTCCTCACGGTCGCAGACTGGACCGCCGGCTTCGCCTGAGTTCGGCAGCTGTAGGCTCGCGCGCGCCGACCGCTCACCTCGGCGTCCAGCGATCGGCATATGACGTGATACCGCGGCGGCAAATCGAGCGGTCGGCGAAAGGGCCGGATGCTGACCAGAGGCGATCGCGTCAGTAGGGGAGCGGATTCTCCAGCCCGGAGTTGACCATCGAGCTGAATCCGCGGCCGAGCACCTGCGGGGCTGGATTCTCGATCGCCCGCGAATAGTGGCCGACGAGCTGTGAGCACACGCTCTTCCAACTCCTGGCCTGCACCTGCTCACGACCGGCGACCCCGAAGGCCCGCCGTTTCGCCTCGTCGCCGAGGAGGTCCGCCGCATGCGCTCGCATGGCACCGAGATCCTTCGGGGTGTAGAGCCACCCGGTGCGCGAGGAGTCGACGAGGTCGAGCGGACCGCCTCTGGCGGGAGCGATGACCGGCACCTCGGAGGCCATGGCCTCCTGAATCGTCTGGCAGAAGGTCTCGAGCTCACCCGGGGCGACCATGAGGTCGAAGCTCGCCACAGCTTGGGCCAGAGCATCCCCGCCGAGGAACCCGGTGAAGTGAGCCTCCGGCAGCAGCCGCTGCAGACGTGTCCGCCAGGGGCCGTCGCCGACGATGACGACCTTCGCCCCGGGCAGATCGGTGAGTGCGGCAAGGTCTTCGACCTGCTTCTCCGCCGCCAACCGGCCGACGAAGCCGATGATCTTCTCACCGTTCGGGGCCACGCTTCGTCGCCAGGCCTCCGAACGGTGACTCGGGTCGAAGCGGGAGGAATCGACCCCACGGGCCCACAAGGCCACCTCGGCGACACCGAGTCCCTGCAGCTGATCGATCGTGTACGACGATGGGGCAAGCGTCAGGGAGGAGTGCTGGTGGATATTGCGGACGTGGTTCCACAGCATGGCCTCGATGCCGTGCATTCCGTACCGGGCGGCATAGGCGGGAACCTCGGTCTGGTAGATCGCCACGGTCGGCAGATTGAGTGCCTGCGCGGCGAGGACCCCGCGCCACCCGAGGACGAACGGGCTGGCCAGGTGGACGACGTCCGGGGCGAAGCGCTGCAGCAGCCGGCGGATGCGGGTGACGCCGCCGGGAGCCACGCGGATGCGCCGATACTTCGGCAAGGCGATCGAGGGGACCCGGACGATGCGGGCGCCTGCGACCTCCTTCGGACCGTCCCTGCGTGTGCCCGGAGCGATGACGAGGACTTCGTCGCCGCGGTCGGCCAGATGGTCGAGGACCCGCAGGAGTGAGTGGGTGACCCCATTCATATTGGGGAGGAAGGATTCTGCAATGATCGCTACTCTCACGGCTTCCAGCTAAGGCTCGCCGAGTGACGAATGCGTGACTCGAAGGCGACAGGTCGGCGACATCTGGCCGAAATCGGCCCATCGTGGCCCCAGTGACCGCTCAATGCCGAGGTCGGTTACTGGTGCTGGACCGTCTCCGTGACCGCTCATGGTCGTCTCGGTGTCCGGATGATGACCTGTTCGCGACGAGTCTGAACCCCGCGTAAACTGAGGTGTCGGAAATGCTCGCGCAGCACAGGGAACGAGGGGAATGACCGTGGTCTGGTTCATCGTCGGCGGTTGCGTACTCGCCGCTCTCATCGTCATCTTCGTCGTCCTCACCGTCCTGCGCTTCAACCAGCTGTCCATGGCCCGGTCGCTGTGCGACGAGGCCAAACGGCAGCTCATCGGCGAGATCCGCGCCCGCCACGGTCTCGTGCCCGCGTATATCGGCACGCTTCAGCAGATCGCCGGACAAGACCTCTCCAGGCTCGAACTCGCGCTCGCCTCCGCCGAACGTGCCCCCTTCGACCATCGCGGTGCCGCGGCCGAGAACGCCCTGACCGACGCCGTCAACGAAGCCGCGCTCATCCCCGCGGCGCTGTCTGAGAGGCCTCTGACCTCGGATTATGCCCGTTCCCAGCAGTCGGCGGTCAACGAAGAGATCGACACGACGATCCAGCTCCTGCACGGTCAGCTGCAGGTTCTCACCGAACGGATTCTGGCCGGCGCGCGGTTCTACAACACGAACGTCGAACGCTATCACCGGCAGCGGATTCGCCCGATCTCCCGCCTCTTCGGCGGAGTCTTCAAGGCCCGCGCCCCATTCACCGAGGCGATCTGTGACGATGGCGGCCCCGGTGAGGTGGGCCCTGCCCCGGCGAGGATGACTCCATGACGCGCTTCCGCCTCGATCTGGGCTACCGCGGCACGGATTTCCACGGGTGGGCCAAACAGCCGGGTCTGCGCACGGTGCAGGCCGCCGTGGAATCCGGACTCGAGCGGATCACCGGCACCGAGGTGGCCACCGTCGTCGCCGGCCGCACCGACTCAGGAGTCCACGCCAGGCGCCAAGTCGTCCACATCGATCTCAGCGACGTGGCGATCGGAAAGCTCATCGGCCAGTCGAATCGACCCGCCGAGGGGGCCCTGCTGTCCCGTCTGCGCGGAGTCCTCGCCGGCGGAGGGTTCGATGACATCGTCGTCCACGCGGCGACCGAGGTGCCCGAGGACTTCGATGCTCGGTTCTCCGCACTGTGGCGGTCGTATCAGTACCGGTTGGCCGATCACCGGTCCTTCATCGATCCGCTGCTGACCCAGGTGACGCCGCGTCACAAGGGCGAACTCGACGCCGAAGCCATGGCCGAAGCCGCGAGCGAGGTCCAGGGGCTCCACGACTTCCTGCCCTTCTGCAAACCCCGCGAGGGAGCGACGACGATCCGCACCCTGTATGAGCTGCGCGTCGAGCGCGATCAGGACGCTGTCATCACCATCGATCTGCGTGCCGACGCCTTCTGTCACCACATGGTCCGTGCGCTCGTCGGCGGACTGATCAAGGTCGGATCCGGCAGTTGGGCGGTGACCCGCCCGGCCGAACTCATCGCCGAGGCTGACGCCGGGCTGACCCCGGATGTGCCCATGTTCGTCACTCCCGCCGAAGGCCTCGTCCTCACCGAGGTTGGATACCCGGTTCCCGAGGAGTACGCGGCTCGGAGCGCCCAGACGATGGCCCGCCGCGACCAGGAATAGAGCGGCACGTTAGTTGGGCGCGGCGAGGAACTGAGCGGCACCCGAAGCCCCATCGATCAGGGCAGCTGAACGGATTTTGAGAGAATTCCTCTTTCCAGTTGTGAGAATCCTGTGTAGATTCACACTTAAGTAACTTTCAGTTCGCATTGGCACTGCAGGATGGAATCCGTCTTCATCCCCACCGGCACGGTTGATGTGCGCCTCACTGAACGATCGAAGGAACCGAATACATGTCGAAACTTGTGACCACAGTGCTGGCCACGGGCGCCGCAGTGTCGATGCTGACTCTGCCCGGCCTCGCGCCCGCTATCGGGGCACCCTCTCTGGGTAACGGAAATTCGACCGACACCAGCGCCACAGCGCCGAGCGAATCGGCTCCTGCAGACTCCGACGAGACATCGAACGACTCGTCCGCCGGCAGCAAGTCCGCGACATCGGAGGGCGACGCGGGCGCTGATCAGGATTCCGACAGCGAGGCGCAGTCGGCGCCCGAGGGCACCTCGGTCCAGCTGCTCAATATCACCGACTTCCACGGACGCATCTCCGAGGCAGGCACTCAGGTCGCTTCGGTGGTCGAGGAGGAGCGAGCGAAGTTCGGCACCGGCAGCGACAATGCCGGCACCGCGCTGCTGTCGACCGGTGACAATATCGGAGCGTCGACCTACACGTCCTCGTCGCAGAATGACAAGCCCACCCTTGATGTCCTCAACGCCATGGGTGTAGAGGCGTCCGCTGTCGGCAATCACGAATTCGACAAAGGCATCGACGACCTCACCGGACGGGTGAGCGACGAAGCCGACTTCCCGTACTCGGCGGCCAACGTCTATGACAAGGGAACCCAGAACGTGGTCGACGGCCTCGACGAGTACTCCATCGTCGACGTCGCGGGAGTCAAGATCGCCGTCATCGGCGTGGTCACCAAGGACACCGCCTCGCTCGTCTCACCGGACGGAATCGCCGACCTCGACTTCGGTGATCCCACGGACGCAGTCAATCGCGTCGCCGAGGATCTCGAGGAGCTGCCTGAAGACGAACGGCCGGATATGACGGTCGTCGAGGCCCACCTCGGCGCGTCATCGACCGAAAGCCTCGAGGATGCGAAGGCGTCGAACGCCGAGTTCGAGAAGCTCGTCACGGAGGCCGATGCCTCGGTCGACGCCATGTTCACCGGCCACACCCACATGCCGTATGCCTTCGAAGCTCCCGTGCCCGGAGAGCCCGACCGGACCCGTCCCGTCATCGAGGCCGGCAGCTACGGCGAATACGTCGGGCAGGTGACGATGAGCGTCGACGGCAACAGCAACTGGCAGGCCAGCGGCATCGACCTCATCGACACCGAGGACAAGAGCTATGACTCCGAGGTCGTCGACGAGGTCGCCGGCATCGTCAGCGACGCCGAGGAGAAGGCCAAGGAGCTCGGCTCCGAAGTCACCGGCGCGATCAGCGAGGACATCACCCGAGCGAAGAAGGACGGTGAGGAAGACCGCGGTGCCGAGTCCACGCTCGGCAACCTCGTCGCGGATGCGCTCAAGGAAGGCGTCGAGGAGACCCAGCTCGAGGAGGCCGACTTCGGCATCACGAACCCGGGCGGACTGCGCACCGACCTGCTCTGCGATGACATCTACAACACCGAGGACGAGTGCGAAGTCACCGTCGCCGAACTCAACAGCGTGCTTCCCTTCGCGAACGACCACGGCGTCGTGACGATGAAGGGCGAGGACGTCATCGGCCTGTTCGAGGAACAGTGGCAGCCGGACGGTGCGTCCCGCCCCTTCCTGCACCTGGGCATCTCGGATGACCTCGACGTCGTCTACGACAGCGACGCCGACAAGGGTGAGCGCGTGAAGTCCGTCAAGGTCGATGGCAAGGAGATCGACCCGAACCAGGACTACCGGGTCGCGACGCTGAGCTTCCTCGCCGCCGGTGGGGACAACTTCACCTCCTTCGCCAAGGGCGACTTCGAACAATCCGGCCTGACCGACTTCGAGACCTGGGAGAACTACTTCAACAAGCACCAGGCCGAGGGCGAGGACGTCACTCCGGACAAGAACGAGCGACAGGCCGATGCGGCCAAGGACGTCATCGACAATGGTGAGCTGAGCGCCGAGCTGACCGGACCGAAGACCATCAAACAGGGTGAGAGCGCCGAGTTCGCGCTCAAGACGGATGCGAAGTCCGAGGTCTCAGGTCCCGTCGACGTCACCGTCGATCTGCCGGAGGGCTATACCGCCGAGCGGCCGCACAGTCCGAGTCCCAGTCGGCTTCCGCCGACGCCGCCAAGGGCAAGGCCCCCGAAGTCAACACCGAGGCGGCTGCCAAGACGATCACCCTCGATTCGATCCCGGCGGGGGAGTCCGAGACTCCCGTGACCGTGACCGCGCCGAAGGATGCCTCAGGTGAGGTGACCGTCAAGGTCAGCGTGCAGGCGAACGTCGAGGGACCGTGGTGGGATGACAACCCGATGCCGCTGGCGCACGAGTTCGAAGCCACCGCGGCAGTCGGTGACGACGCAGATGCCTCGGCCGACGATGACGGTTCGGCCGACGGCGGCAACGCTGATGGTGGCGCCGCTGACGGCGGGGACAGTGCGGCCGGTGGCAGCGCCGATGGCGGGGACAATGCGGCCGGCGGATCAGACGGTTCGTCGAATGCCGGGAGCGGAGCCGATGGCGCGAATGCATCTGCCGACGGTGGTTCGGCCGATGGAACTGGGGCCGATGCGAACGGTTCGAAGGACGGCGGCGATCTGCCGCGCACCGGCTTCGAGACCTTCAACATCGTCGCTGCGGCCCTGGCCCTCATCGTCGCCGGCGGCACGGCGGTCACGATCGTCCGCCGCCGCAAGCTCAGCCTCGAAAGCTGAGTCAGGCTGGCAACAGACGCTGAGTCAGGCTGACACGAGACGGCGGGGCCGGAGAGTTCTTCTCTCCGGCCCCGCCGTCGTTTCCAGACACTGTCCGGCCCCGCCATTGTGTGCACGGACCTTTGTCGCATTCGGAACTCTCGTGGAGGACCCATCACTCACCGATTGCTCTATCTCCGCCACGTAGTTGCATAGTGCACCGGTGCACAAGTGCGAATTGGCGCTGAGAGGGTGTTGTGCGAGAAAGCGGCGGGGACGCTGCTAACGGTGAGGGATGCGCTGGTGAAGGGCGTTTTCTGCAGAGCATCCGTCACCGTCAGCGTCATCTCCGCTAGCTAGTCGCAATGTGCACCGGTGTACGAGTGCAAAGTGCTGCTGCGGGGGCGTTCTGCAACGAGCGGGGGAAGTTGAGACTACCGGTGGCGGATGCCGGCTGTGTCAGGGGCGTGGGGACGAATCGGAGTCGTCTGCAGCTGTGACCTCTTCCACGCTAGTGCCGAAGGCGGGGGAGTTAGAGCCGCTGGTCAATTCGGCGTCTGCGGCTTCGCCGTCAGCCTCGGCTTCGGTACCTTCGCCGCCAGCTCGGTCAGCACCGCCGCCAGTACTGCCACCGGCGGACGCGGCCGGCGGGACCGGCGGGAGGCCGGCGCGGAAGGTCTCGAGGTGAGTGAGCACCGGGACGAGGAAGAGGATGCCGACGGCCGGCACCACGATGCCCGAGTCGTTGATGAGGGTGCCGACTCCCAGCAGGATCGCCAGGCTGATCATCGCAGCTCTCAGCAGCGGGATCCGCCGGTAGGTGTCCTGGAGTCCGTGCAGTCGGAAGCGCGCCGGATCGAGCGCCATCCAGAACACGCCGATGATGATGAGCGGCAGCACCAGAGTCATCCACGACTGAGTGAGGATGTCGATGTTCATCCCGATCTTGCGGGCCAGGACGCTGAGCGCCTGACCGCTGATGATCGTATCGAAGAACCGGCCGAAGTGCGTGCGCTGATCGGCCGGGCGCAGCCAGTCGAGGAACAGCACGGTCAGCATGACGAAACCGGCGATGCCCACCGTCAGGCCCAGGCGTTTGAGTGAGAACCGGATGCTCGCCGCGGCCAGTACGAGGTAGGCGACTCCGATGATGAGAGTCGGCACGGATCCGAATTTCGTGCCCAGACCGGGTGCGGCGAGGATGACGCAGGAGACGAGCACGGGAAGAGTGACGATGAGGACGCGATGCAGCGGATTGGTCACCAGGGACGCGAACCCGGCGACCGCCAACAGCAGCGCACAGCAGTACAGCGCCAGCGCCGAGTTCCCAATCCCATAGAACCGCGAGGCGATGAGCAGCGGCTCGCCCAACAGCGTCGACATCTGCAGCTGGGACCCGGTGACGACATCGTAGGCGAGCACGGCGACGGTCACCGTGGACACGAAGAGCACCGGCCCGAACTTATGCCGCCGCCAGGGGCCGAGCAGCCCGAGGACTCCGAGCAGCAGCGCCCACCCCGCCAGCGCACCGAGCATCGCGATGTCCGGGTTCGTCGCCCGCTCCCACGGCACAGTATTGACCAGGTACGTCGAGATCGGCATGGCCGCGAACACGACACCGAGGCGGTACGCCCCGGAATGGACGAGCTCCCTGTGGTTCTTCCGCATGAACCATGCCAGCGCCAGCAGCCCGACCATGAGCACGGCGACCACGGGGAAGAACCACGTCGACAGATCGTTCTGCGTCTTCACCGCCACCTGCCGGTCGAGCACGGCCTGATAGCGCGCCTGCCAATCGGACCCATGCGACCCGGAGGTCATCGGCGCCCCGGCCGCATTGTCCATCTCCTCGGCCCCGGACAGAGCCACAAGCGTCGGTGCCAGGTCGGGCACCTGCACCAGCCCCGGCTGCCGTGTCGACGAGGATGTGAGCAGTCCCGCCGGTTCGCCCGGTTCGACCATCATCGTCGCCTGCATCGACGATCCCTCATGCGCGCCGTCGGCGATCGAGGAGAACACCACGGGAACGCGACCCGCGCCGAGGCGGTTCGGCAGATCCGCACTCATCCACCCGGTCGATTCGAGGATGTCCCCGACCTGTGCATCGAGTTTCTTCAGCGAGTAGCCATCGGCGGCGGTATTGCCGAGATCGACGAGGGTGAGCTCACCGTCCGCGGCCGATCTCGCCACGTCCGCGCCGAGATCGGAGTCGACGGGCGACCAGTTCTCGACACGACCGGAGGGGGTGGCGGCGGCGATCGCGGCACCGTTGCCGAAGGCACGGATATCGGGCACCGCCTCGGCCAGCGCTCCGAGGGATGCATCGTAGTTGTCACCGCGGGCTACCTGCGCGTACACGTCCCAATCGGCGACCCAGCCGTCGAGCGGCGATGCTGGTTCGCGGCACTGATCGCGGGGCTCGTCGGCGGCGCGCGTCCGGATCCGAGCCCCAGCCAGCCGTCGACCGGGCAGCTTGTCGCGCGCACGCTGCGCGGCGTGATCGTCCCGATCTGCCCGCCCTTCATCATCACCCACAGATTCGGTGTGGTGCGCGGATCGAGGTCCTCGAAGCTGAACCCGGAGACGTTGATCGACACGACCCCGGGATTCGCCGAGGCGGCCCCGTCGTCATCGTCTCCCGCAGGCGAAGCTGCGTCGCCCGTCTCGGCTTCCGCCTGCACGTCGGCTCGTGCCGACGGCCCCGCAGCCAGGCCCGTGACAGATCCCGCGGCAGGGGCCGCCTGCCCGGCTTGGGGCAGACCGAGGACGAAGAGGGCGATGGCCAGAATCCCGAGGAGAACCCGGGTGGCCGGGGAGGTCACGGGGGCTCTCATCGGTGAGCCTCCTCGGCGTGTTCAGCACTGAGCGCCAACAGGAAGGGCAGGAGGACCATGGCGCCGGTCGAGGGGACGGCGACACCGGAATCGGTGAGCACGAGCCCGACGCCGAGCCCGGTGGCGGCGGCGAGGAAACCGAAGTGCAGATCGGAGTCCGCGAAGAGCTGGGGGAGGCGTCCCCGCCATTTGTTGACCAGGCGCCCGGTGCGGCTGCCGGCGTGGACGCGGGGGAAGTGGAGGAGGTAGCGGAGGAAGAGGAGGATCGCGATCACCGCGAGCGGGGTGACGATGGCCAGGGCCGGGTTGATCTGGATGATGTGGAGGTTCGCGCCGAGCTTGCGGCCGACGACCTGCAGGGCCT
The DNA here is from genome assembly GCF_057364765.1 of Brevibacterium sp. LAARM3_SD1. Classification (NCBI taxonomy): domain Bacteria; kingdom Bacillati; phylum Actinomycetota; class Actinomycetes; order Micrococcales; family Brevibacteriaceae; genus Brevibacterium; species Brevibacterium sp. LAARM3_SD1. The sequence goes on from NZ_JBNFOL010000035.1 coordinate 18,238, forward strand.
CACCGGTGACGATCTGGTCGAAGAACGTGCCGAAGTGTGAGCGTGCCCCGGCCGGGCGCAGCCAGTCGAGGAAGGCGATGCCGAGGAGGATCGCCAGCGACGCCACCCCGATGAGCGCAAGGCGCAGCAGGGTCAGACGGATCTTCGACAGCAGCGCGAGCAGGACCATGAGGCCGGCGAGGATGGCGATGGTGCCGCCGAACTTCGCACCCCAGGACGGGTTGCCGGAGACGAACACGGCCGCGAGGCCGATGACGATCGGCACGACGATCACGGCGCGGCGGTGGCCGCGCGTCCGCAGCCAGGACACCACGACACCCAAGAAGATGAAGAGGCTGACGATGAAGATCGCAGCACCTTGATTGCCGAGTCCGTAGTAGCGGCCGCCGACGATCGGGTTGTAGCCGAGCAGCGAGTTCGCCTGCAGGTGGGAGCCGGTGGCGAGATCGGTGGCGAGGATGAGCAGATTCGCCCCGGCCAGGGCGCCGACCCGCCCTCGCCAGGTCCGACCCCAGGGCGGGATGAGGGCGAGGACGAACAGAACGGCGGCCGCGCCGATGACCGAGAGGAACAGACCGAGCCCGGGTTCGGCCGTCCGCGACCAGGGGACGAGCCCGGCGAGGAACGCACCCATCGGCAGGGACGCGACGCCCAAGGACACCCAGCCGAGGAATCGGTGGACGTGGGGCGCACGGGTGGCGCCGCCTCGGCGACCGAGGATGGAGCGGTTGAGCAGAATCACGCACGCGAGGAAGAGGACGTAGAAGATGACGTCGAGGGTGATCGAGAACGTCGAGAGATTCTGATGGATCGTCGTCGACTTCTGCGCCTCGGCGACGAGATCGTCGATGCGCTGCTGCGGATCGTCATCGGTGGGAGTGGAGTCGAAGCCGACGGCGCGCGGGGAATCGACGTCGAGACCGTCGAGGATGCCCGGTGCCAGATCGGTGATCTGCAGCAGCCCCGGGGTGCGGGTCGTCGCCGAGGACAGGGATCCGGGTTCGAAGCCGGGACCTGCGGCGATGAGCGCGCGCAGCTGCGGCAGACCGGAGCTGTCGCCGAGGCCCGCGACGATGATCGTCGGATCGGCGGCTCCGTCCTTCGCGTTCTCCCGCACTTCCTGCAGACGCGCACCAAGGCGGCGGTCGGCTTCGGCGACGCGGGTCTCCCGGTCGAAATCCGGCGGAACGGTGTAGGAGTAGTTCGGGATCGGGTCGTACAGCCAGGAGCGGATGCCGATCGCCCCGAGGTCGACGACGCCGAGGCGGCAGTCCGTGGCGGTCGCATCGTCCGTGAAGTTCGTCACCACCCCGTCTTCGTTCGCTGTGGCATAGGCAGCGCCGGGTCCTTCGGCCGCGACGCAGGGCTCGAGCAGGGAGTCCGCATCGGCGGCGTCGGTGCCGGCGGGCACGTCGTCGCCGGCTGCGGCGACGGTCCGCGCGAGCATCCCGTAATCGACGGAGTATCCGGAGCCGATATTGGGTTCCTTGACCGCGTCGAAGCCCTCGATCTGAGCTCTCGTCGTTCCATCCACGGAATCGCCGTCATGAGCTTCATCACTCTTCGCAGCCTCCTTCGCCGAGGCGGCCCCGGAGTCCGTGGAATCGCGGTCGACGTCCGTGGTGGGGGCGATCATCGTCGGGCAGCGGGCCGGGTCGTCGGGATCGGCATCCTCTGCGGCGGGGGAGGGGCCGGCCTGCGCGCGGGCGCCTGCGCCGAAGGACAGCCAACCGGAAGCGGGGCAGGTGGCCGAGCCGATCGTGCGCACATTGAGGTTCGCGGCCGCGCCCTCGGAGAGCAGGCGGTAGAGGTTCGGGGTGCGCTCGCGATCGATATCATTGATGGTCAGACCCGGAATGCCGAAGACGACCGTCTGCCCGGCCGGGGGTCGTGACTCGTCCTCCGAGGCGGTCGTGCCGGATGTGGAGCCGTGTGAGGTCGAGCCCTCCGCTGCTTCCTGCGCCGAGGCGGGGACGAGTCCGAGGCCTGCCGTCAGGAGCCCGACCAGGAGACCCAGCATCAGGATTCTCAATGCGGGAAGTCGGAAGGGCAGGCTGGAGTGAGTCGGCACAGATCAATACTATCGGCTCGGGTTTCAGCTGGCCCTGAGACCGCTCTGGGCGTTTGCTCCCGGCCGGGGCAATGTATATTTGATTGTCGTTGTGTGTGCTTGTCGCACTCCCTTACATAGCCTCATGCGTTGCAGGCCCGTAGGTGAGGGGAATGCGTCGATAGGTTCACCCGATTGAAGACAACCAGCGCTTGAGACCCATTGGACTCACGACCCGATGAGGACCCGGCGCTGCACTGAACACAGATACGAAAAGAAGGCTACTTTTGCGTACGTACACAGCTAAGCCCGGTGACATTGAGCACCAGTGGCACGTCATTGACGCCACTGACCAGGTGCTCGGTCGCCTTGCTTCGCAGGTTGCACGCCTCCTGCGCGGCAAGCACAAGACCACGTTCACTCCGAACACCGACACCGGTGACTTCGTCATCATCATCAACGCCGACAAGGTCGCGCTGACAGGTGCGAAGCTCGAGAAGAAGCGCGCTTACCGCCACTCCGGTTACCCGGGCGGCCTCAAGAGCGTGAACTATGCCGAGCTCCTCGCCACCCACCCCGAGCGTGCAGTCGAGAAGGCTGTCGCCGGTATGGTCCCGAAGACTCGTCTCGGACGTGCCCAGATGCAGAAGCTGAAGGTCTATGCAGGTGCCGAGCACCCGCACGCCGCTCAGAATCCGCAGCCGTACGAACTCAGCCAGGTCGCGCAGTAAGCGCCTGAGCTCTAGACATCCCGAGGAGAACCGTGGCTGATACCACCAACGCGACAGAAACTGTCGAAGAAGAGATCACCGAATACACTTCCGAGACTCCCGCATCCGCTGGCCTGGGCGAAAGCACCGCCGGTGGACGTGGACAGTCCCTGACCGCTCCCGGCAACGGAGTCGGCCGCCGCAAGCAGGCAATTGCTCGCGTGCGCCTCGTCCCCGGCACCGGTGAGTGGACCATCAACGGACGTACTCTCGAAGAGTACTTCCCGAACAAGCTGCACCAGCAGCTCGTCAACGAGCCCTTCACCCTGCTGGACCTGGGCGGACGCTTCGACGTCATCGTCCGGATCTCCGGCGGTGGACCCTCCGGCCAGGCCGGCGCCGTCCGCCTGGGCGTGGCTCGTTCGCTCAACCAGATCGACGCGGAGTCCAACCGCGCCGAGCTGAAGAAGGCCGGATACCTCAGCCGCGATGCTCGCGTTCCTGAGCGCAAGAAGGCCGGTCTCAAGAAGGCCCGTAAGGCACCTCAGTTCTCGAAGCGCTGATCTTACTGGCGAACCGACTGCGGCTGGTCTGCCACTGAGTCGCAGTCATCGACAGTTCAGCTTCACGAACATGAGAATGCGGTCCCGAACCAGGTTCGGGGCCGCATTTCTCATATCCGGACTCGTCTCACACGGCCACTGACGTGGCCGGCGTTGCGCGCGACCGCGGCTGCGGTCGGGTGTGCCGCCTCGGCGCATAGTCCGTCGTTCATGCCTGAGCGCGAATATCGCATGGTGCACAGCACGATAAGTGCGCTCCGCCTTGAACGAACCGATCACCTTCCGCTCGTTCCCGTCGTTCAAGGCGAAGCACATATTTCGAGCTGGGCACGGCACGAAAAGCGCGCTCGGCCTTGAACGACACTCGCGACGCCGCGATCACAACGGTCGTGGCTGCGGCCGGCCGCTTCGGCGAGGGTGCCGACATCACGAGCGACACACAGCGGATCGACTAAGATCGACTCCGACATTGACGAAAGGATCTCCACTATGTCTCGACTCTTCGGCACCGACGGAGTACGCGGACTGGCCAATCGCGATATCTCGGCCAAACTAGCGCTCCAGCTCTCGGTCGCAGGTTCACGCGTGCTCAGCCGCGGCTGGACGGGTGAGAAGCGCCCCTTCGCCGTGGTCGGACGTGATACGCGCGTGTCCGGCGAATTCCTCTCCGCCGCACTGAGCGCCGGAATAGCCTCGACGGGAGTCGACGTCCTCGACGCGGGCATGCTGCCGACGCCGGGCATCGCCCAGGTCGTGAAAGACACCGGCGCCGCCTTCGGAGTCGTGATCTCCGCCTCCCACAACCCCATGCCCGACAACGGCATCAAGTTCTTCGCCGCCGGCGGGACGAAGCTCGACGACGCAGTCGAAGACGAGATCCTCGCGATCTTCGACCAGGACTGGGACCGTCCGACCGGCGCGGACGTCGGCCGCATCTCGCGCTACCCGGCCGCTGCCGACGAATACACCGAACACCTCGTGCGCTGCGTCGACGCCGACAATGTGCGCCCGCTGTCGGGACTCAAGGTCGTCGTCGACTGCGCCCACGGTGCGGCGTCCATCGTCGGACCCGCCGCACTGCGCCAGGCCGGAGCCGAAGTCATCGTCTCCGCCGCCGAACCCGACGGCTTCAACATCAACGACGGTGTGGGATGACCCACCTCGGACCGCTGCAGCGCCTCGTCGTCGAGACCCAGTCCGATCTGGGCGTGGCTTTCGACGGTGACGCTGACCGCTGCCTGGCCGTGGATTCGCTGGGGCGGGTCGTCAATGGTGACCAGGTCATGGGCATCCTGGCGATCGGGCTCAAGGAGCTCGGTGAACTGCGCGGCAACACCCTCGTCACGACCGTCATGTCGAACCTGGGTCTGAAGCAGGCGATGGACAAATACGGCATCGAGACCGTGCAGACCGCTGTCGGCGACCGGTATGTGCTCGAGCGGATGCTCGCCGACGGGTATGCGCTCGGCGGGGAGCAGTCCGGACACGTGCTCATGCTCGATCACGGCACCACCGGCGACGGAGTGCAGACCGCCCTGCATCTGATGAAGCGGATGGCCGATGCCAAGCGCACCCTGGCCGACCTCGCCGCGGAGATCCCGCAGCTGCCGCAGGCGCTCGTCAACGTCAAGGGCGTGGACAAGAACAACGTCGATCACCCGCAGGTCGCCGCCGAGGTGGCCGCTGTCGAGGCCGAACTCGCCGACACCGGTCGCGTGCTGATGCGCGCCTCGGGCACCGAGCCGCTCATCCGCGTGATGGTCGAAGCCGCCACCGAGGATGCCGCCACCGCCCAGGCCGAGCGCCTGGCCGCGTCAGTCAAGGAACACCTCGCGCTGTAACGACTCTCCGGTCTCAATCAACGCGAAACGCGAAAAAGTCGTCACTAGTGACGACTTTTTCGCGTTTCGCGTTGACTGAGCCTGTGGAACTGAGTCGGCCGTTATCCACAGGCCCGGTAGTGACCGTTGTGGTCGGCCACCCAGCTCCGGAACGCTTGAGGGATGTTCGCGTGTCTGACTTCCGCAGAACTCAGCGCGGCCGGATTGAGTTCCCACCAGCTGCGAATAGCTGAGCGTTGCTGTCTGAGAAGAGTCCGACGGGGCGTCTACGTTGTGACATCGGTCTGCGCCGAACCGACACATCGATTCATCGCCGCTGTTGGTGCAGGGCCGGGGACGACTCTGCCGTGTGAATCGGCAGGGACTATGAAGCGCGATGAGGATCTGCGCATCCTCGTACGATCCTATGTCGATGATTGTCCCGAAGGAGCAGCGTTCTCTCACCGCAGCGCCCTGATCATTCACGGCTTGCCGATCCCGTATTTCGAGAACGGTGCACCTCTTTGCGCAGAGTTCGTCCATCCGGAGGTCGGAGTGCGGCGTTCATTCGTCCACATCAGGAAGAGGCCGCTCGAGGGAAGCACTGAGGTCGTCAACGACTTTCGAGTCACCACCTTGCCTCAGACACTTCTGGACGTCGCCCGTGACTACCCACTGGCGTTCTCCGTCGCAGCTGTGGACGCAGCGCTTCGTAGAAATCTCATCTCGGTTCGAGAATTCGCAGACTACTGTGCTCACAATCCGGTGAGAACGCGGCAAGGTCGCATTGATGCAGTCATCGCGAATGCTGACGCGCGACGGGAATCCGTGGCCGAATCGATCACTGCAGTCCGATTCGTCGAATACTCGATTGCGGGTTTCGAGCCGCAGGTAGTCATTCGAGATGAGAGAGGGGATTTCGTCGCGCGGACCGACTTCGCCAATCCGAAGGCGCGCGTCGTCGCTGAATTCGACGGGGCCGGGAAGTACTACCTCGACGGTGCCGACCCGAAACGTGCCTTCGAGCTTGAGCGTCGCAGGGAGTATTCCCTGCGCAATCTTGGCATTCAGGTCTTCAGGATCACTTGGAGGGACCTTTTCAGAGGCGACCTCTTCCTGCGGATCAAGGACAGCGTCAAACGACGCAGCGGATGAACGGTCTCAGGCGGGAAACCTGCGGACCTCCGTGGGGTGGTGACGAGCCTGAGAGCAGAGCTGCGGGGGAGGGAAGTGATGGTGCTCAGTCAGTCGATGTGCAGCAGGCCCCCGCCAGGCAACGCGAAGCTCGGAAAAGTTGTCACTGGCGACGACTCTTTCGCGTTTCGCGTTGACTTAGGGGCGGGCCGGGCGGAAGAAACATCCGGAGCAGCTTCGGCAACCGATCGGCATCACGCAAACCCCGTTGAGAGCGCAGACGTAAGTGCGATGTAAGCGTCGTTTGGGAGCATCGAGGCATCCGACGGCGGATCAGAGTCGACTGTCGTCGGACGAGAACCTCATCTCTTCCAACGATCGGAGATCCATGACTCTGCAATCACACACGGTCCTCAGCGATGCCAGTCGTGAGGAAAATGTCGATTCTGCGGCCCGCCTGGCTGCGATGGTGGGTTCGACCGTGATCCACCTGCCGGGCGACCCGGGCTATGACGAGGCGCGGACGCTGTGGAACACCGCCGTCGATCTGCGCCCCGTCGCGGTCGCCGAACCGACCACTGCCGCCGAGGTGTCTGCCGTCGTCACAGCCTCCAGCCAGCTCGGGTTCCAGATCGCACCGGTGAGCACCGGCCACAACGCCGTCCCGCTCGTCCAGCACGACCTCGCTTCGACCGTTCTGGTCAAGCTCTCCGCCATGAACGGGATCGAGATCAACCCCTCGATGGCCATGGCGAGAGTCCAGGGCGGTGCGCTGTGGGGTGATGTCACCGAGGCGGCCGGCCGTCACGGACTGGCCTGCCTGCACGGATCGTCGCCCGACGTCGGCGTGGGCGGGTACTTGCTGGGTGGGGGAATATTCCTCTACGCACGCCGATTGGGCATGGCCACCAGCAGCCTCACCGCCGTGGAGATCGTCCTCGCCGATGGCGAACTCATCCGCGCCGACCACACCCAGCACCAGTCGCTGTTCTGGGCGCTGCGCGGTGGCGGCGGCAACTTCGGCATCGTCACCGCCTTCGAATTCTCCCTCTACCCGCTGGAGACAGTGCACGCGGGAATGATGGTCTGGGACATCGACGACGCCGCTCGAGTGCTGCGGGCCTGGGCCGAATGGGCTCCGACCGCGCCGCATGAGATCACGACGACGATGCGCATCCTCAACCTCCCGGACGCACCGGGCATCCCCGAAGCCGTGGCAGGTCGACCCGTCGTCTGCATGGACGGAGCCGTGCTGTCCGACAGGAAGCGCGCGAGACGGGTGCTAGCGCCGCTGCGGGACCTGTCCCCGCAGGTCGACACCTTCGCCCAGGTGCCGCCGAGTTCGATCACCCGGCTCCACATGGACCCGGAAGGGCCGACCCCGGTCACCGGAGACACTGCCCTGTTGGGGCGGCTGACGGATGAAGCCGTCGATGCGTTCCTGGCTCAAGTCGGTGCCGGAACGGAGCACTCCCTGCTCTCGGCCGAACTGCGACAGCTCGGCGGTGCCCTGGCCAGGAAGCACCCCGACGGCGGAGCACTCAGCCGGATGGACGGAAGCTTCCTGCTCTTCGGTGCGGCGATCGCCGACACCCCTGAGAACGAAGCTCGGGGCAAGGAAGATGCGACCGACCTGGTTCGGACCATGACACCGTGGAGCACCGGACGTCAGTATCTCAACTTCGCCGAGGAGCCCGTCGACGTCGGAGACAACTTCGGGGAACGCGAGTGGCTGACACTGACCCGGGTCAAGAGCGCATACGATCCGGAGAACGTGTTCGCCGCGAACCATCCCGTGCCACCTGCCCAGCCGTGAGCGTCACACCATCACCCGGGACACTCTCGACCGGGAACGGCGTGGGGAAGTCGATGCGACGGTAGAAGGACTTCGCTTCCTGCCGGTGGCGGAGAGCAACGGAGGCGTTCCCCATCTGCTCTTCCGCCTCGGCGAGGCGTGCGGCTGCCTTTCCGGCGAACAGCCAGCAGCCGGACGACTGGGCGAGTTCGAGGCCCGCTCGCGAGTGCACGATCGCCGTCTTCGGTCTGCCCCACAGAAGCTGTGCCTTCGCCATCGACGCATGGGCGCTGGCCGCCAGCGGGAAGCGCATGTCCTCGTGGGCGAACCGGAGGGCGGTTCGGTACCAATCGAAGCATGCGGCATCGCCGTCATCACGGATCGAGCAGGCCACATCGAGCAGGACCGGACCCACGTCGGACTCGGCGCCATCACTTCGAGCAAGGTTCCAGGCCGTGAGTGCTCCGACGACTGCGTCGCGATGCCGACCGGTTCGCCGGTCGATCTGGCTGCGGGTGCGCCACCACATGACCTGGCGTGCCTTGGGCCCGGTCGGTTCGCCGACAGCCGACAGAGCGTCCTCGGCCCGGCGCAGGCGAGACATATGGGCGAGGACAAGGGCACGGATGATGTGGAGCATCGCATCGGTTCCCGTCGTCCGCTGGTCGAGTCTCGACGCTTCACCGAGGAGTCGCAGGGCACGGCGGAGGTCTCCTGTCAGTGCCATGACGGCCACCATGTCGCGGAGGAGGATCGCACACAGGTTCTCGTGTCCCAGCCCGGAATGGAGAACTTCCAAACGTTCCAACAGCGACAGTGCTTCGCTGTGGCGGCCCTTCGCCATGAGGATATAGGCGAGTTCGCGGCGCAGCACCGATCCGCGCATCGTCGGATCCGCCTCGTCCTCGGTGCCGGGAGTGAGATCGCCAGCAGGGTCGACGACGGCGAGGTCGGACCGGATCTCCTCTTCACGATTGCGGAAGAGTGTTCGCTGAGTGTGGAGCAGGTCCGGACTCGGATCGAGTCCCAGTTCCCTAAGCGCCCGGTGCACTTCGACGAATGCTCCTGGCAGTTCCGTGTCCTGCCCGGTCTGCTGCAGGGCAGAGAGTCTGAGGACGTGAGCGTGTTCGTTCTCCGGGTGTTCGTGCGTCAGGCGAGTGAGCAGCCTGAGTGCCGTGCTCCCGTCGCCGAACTCCAAATGGAACTCGGCACACCTCTCCGAATTCGGTGTGCAGATCGCGAAGCTCGGACTGCCAGTCCGCCGTGCCGGGCAGATCGACGTCGGGAAACGGCTCGCCGCCCCATTCGGCAGCAGCCGCTTCGAGGCAGCGCAGCGTTTCGAGATCATGGTCGGGCATATCCTCGGCAAGGGCGGTCCGGGCACTGTGCTCGAAGCGCCATGCGTCGACGGAATGCTGGTCCAGATCGAGTCTGTAGCCGTTCGGAGAACTGAGCAGAACGCCGGTTGCCAGCTGTTTGCGCAGACGGTGGATCTGGACGTGCAGGCGAGTGGCGACACGGTCGGACCACTCGTCCGGCCAGAGTGCTTCGACGATGAGCGATGCCGGCGTCCAGGTTCGGAGCCGGAGAACCAACAGAGACAGAAGGGCTCGCTGCGTGCGTCCCTGTATCCCGTGGGCCACACCATCATGGAGAATCTCCACGCGCCCCATTACGCGCAATTCCATCCGGCCATCGTAGAGTCTCGCGAGATCTGGTGGAATACCTCGACGAACCTCACGAACATCCCGGCCGCTTGCGGTGCCTACTGGTCCGTCAGCCGCGACAGGATCGAGTCCGTCAGCTCGAGGCGAACTGAGTGGCGTAGAGCTCGGCGTAGCGACCGCCGCTGCTGAAAAGCTCCTCGTGGGTGCCCTTCTCGACGATGCGACCGGCTTCGACGACGAGGATCGTGTCGGCCTGCCGGATCGTCGACAGACGGTGCGCGATGACCAGGGCCGTCCGTCCGTGCATCGCCTGGGCCAGGGCCCGCTGGATCGCAGCCTCATTCGTCGAATCCAACGCCGAGGTGGCCTCATCGAGCACGACGATCTCCGGGGAGGCCAGCAGCATCCGCGCGATGGTCAGCCGCTGACGTTCGCCTCCGGAGAGCCGGTACCCGCGCTCGCCGACGACCGTGTCCAGCCCATCGGGCAGAGCCTCGATGACGCCTCGCAGCTGCGCTCGGTCGATCGCGTCGAGCATCTGCTCCTCGGTGGCATCGGGACTGACGAGCTGGAGGTTGGCGCGGATCGATTCGTGGAAGACGTGGCCATCCTGGGTGACGACGCCGACGGCTTCGCGCAGATCGGCGAACGACAGATCGCGGACATCGACTCCACCGATGGTGATCGTGCCGCCCGTGACGTCATAGAGCCGCGGCAGAAGTGACGCGATCGTCGACTTGCCCGCACCCGAGGAACCGACGAGGGCAACGGTGTGCCCGGCGGGAATGGAGAAGCTCAGGTCATGGAGAACCTGATCGCCGCCGCGGGTGTCGAGAACTGAGACGTCCTCGAGGCTGGCCAGACTGACCTGCGAGGCGCTGGGGTAGGCGAAGTCGACGTGATCGAACGTCACATCCAGCCCTCCGTCGGGCAGGTCCTTCGGCAGCGAAGGTTCCTTGAAGTACGGCACGAGGTCGAGGATCTCGAATACACGCTGGAACGACACGACCGCGCTCTGGATGTCCAGGCGTGCATTGGCGAGCATCGTCAGCGGCGTGTAGAGCCGGGTCAGCAGCAGGGCCAAGGTCACGACCTGGCCGGCGTTGAGGTTTCCGAGGACCGCCTGTGCACCACCGACGCCGTAGACCAGCGCCAGCGCCAGCGCAGAGACGAGAGTCAGGGAGGAGACGAACGTCGACTGCAGCATCGCGACCTTGACCCCGATATCGCGGACCTGACCGGCGCGATCGGCGAACTCCTCGTTCTCCTTGCGGGGATTGCCGAAGAGCTTGATCAGTGTGGCACCGGCTGCGGAGAAACGCTCCGTCATCCTCGTCGACATGTCGGCCGAGTTGTTCGCGGCCTCGAACTGCAGCGACGCGAGCTTTCCGCTGAGCATGCGGGTGGGGACGATGAACAGGGGCAGAAGGAGGACCGACATCACGGTCACCTGCCAGGAGATCGTGACCATGACGCCGACGGTCAGTGCCAGCGAGACGAAGTTCGACACGATTCCCGACAGGGTGTTCGAAAACGCCCGCTGCGCACCGATGACATCCGTGTTCAGACGGGAGACCAGAGCGCCGGTGCGGGTGCGGTTGAAGAACGCGATCGGCATCGACTGCACATGGTCGTAGACGGCTGTGCGCAGATCGAAGATGAGTCCTTCGCCGATCCGTGAGGACAGGTATCGGTTCGTGATCGAGATGGCCGCATCGGCGATGGCCAAGCCGCCGATGGCCACGGCCAGCCACACCACGGTGGAGACGGGGCCGCCGCCGGTGATCGCGTTGACGACGTCGCCGGCGAGCACCGGGTTGAGCACGCCGATGGCGGCGGTGAGGACGGAGAGGACGAGGAAGACGATGAGCTTGCGCTTGTGCCTGCCCGCGTAGCCGGCGATCCTCTTGTAGATGCCCGGCTGAATGGTCGTCTGCGGGGTCTTCTTGTTCTTGACCGTCGAGTACATCAGACGATGCGCGGAGGGCATACTCATAACGGGGTCCCTTTCTGCTGCCGAATCGACCGCTCGGGCGCGAGCCGCATCCACGTGGATGCGAGGTCCGCATCCGCACAGATGCGCCAGGTTCTCGCCGATGCAGGGATCGCCCGCATCCGGTCGCCGTCGTGGGCAGGTCGCCCTCCGCCGGTGAAGTCTTCGTGCACACGGTGCAACCGCACCGGCGGCGAAACTATTTCCTCACCGCCCGGCGACTCCCGTCACACGCCCCAAAAACAGCCCCCAAGCAGCCAACCCGGCTCACAGCTTGCGCAGCTGCACCTTCCGGATGGTGTGATCGGAGGACTTGTGGAGCACGAGGTCGGCTCGACCGCGGCTGGGCTGGACGTTCTCGCGCAGGTTCGGGAAGTTGATGGAGTCCCAGATCTCCGTGGCCAGGGTGATCGCTTCGTCGTCGTCGAGCTGCGAGTAGCGGTGGAAGTACGAGTCCTCGTCCTGGAACGCACCGTGCTTGAGTTTGAGGAACCGCGAGATGTACCACTGGCGGATATCGCGGGAGCGCGCATCGACGTAGACGGAGAAGTCGAAGTAGTCGCTGATGGCCAAGCCCACGGTTCCGTCCTGACGGGGACGGGCGGGTTGGAGGACGTTGAGTCCTTCGACGATGAGGACGTCGGGGGAGCGCACGACCACCTCGGCGCCGGGAACGATGTCATAGGTGTGGTGCGAGTACACCGGCGCGCGGACCTCGGGCGCTCCGGATTTCACGGCGGAGATGAACTTGAGCAGCTTGCGGCGGTCGTAGGATTCGGGGAATCCCTTCCGCCCGTTGAGGCGGCGGCGATCGAGCTCGGCATTGGGGTAGAGGAACCCGTCGGTGGTGATGAGCTCGACACGCGGAGTGTCGGGCCAGCGGGCGAGCAGCTCACGCAGAACACGCGCCGTCGTCGACTTGCCCACAGCCACCGATCCGGCCACGCCGATGACGAACGGCGTGCGCTTGGCATCCTGAGGTTCCAGCCCCTGATCGTGGAGGGGAGAGAAGAATTCCCTGGTCAGATCGTGTTTCGCGCGTCGCGCGGCGACGTAGAGGTTGAGCAGTCGTGACAGGGGCAGGTAGACCTGGGAGACCTCATCGAGGTTGATCCGATCGCCGAGGCCGCGCAGCCGTTCGATATCGCGCTGCTTCAGCGGCAGCGGCGTGGCCTGGGCGAGAGTGCCCCACACTTCCCGGTCGAACTCCCAGAACGGTGACGTCGTGTCCGGCTCGCTGCGCCGGGCGGTATTGAGGCCGGCGAGTCTGCGTGCACGGTCCAACTGAGGGTCGACATGGCTCATTCCTCCATTGTGTCATGCGTCATGTTCGCCGCCCGCGCCAGGTCGGACACCGGACTCACCCTCACCGAGGCGGTCCCACCGTGCCCGCGTGCGCGTGCAGTTCGTCACGTTGATCCCATCGTGACTCGCCGAAATACACGAGATCGGCTATCAGCGCGTAAAATCTCCCTCATGTGTGGAATCGTTGGCTATGTATCCAAGGCCCCCGTTGACAATGCCGATCACTCGGCGCTCGATGTCGTGCTCGGCGGCCTGAAGAGACTCGAATACCGCGGCTACGACTCGGCCGGAGTGGCGCTCGTGACCGAAGACGGTCAGCTCGCCTCGGCGAAGAAGGCCGGAAAGTTCTCCGCCCTGACCGAGGAGATCGAGGCCAACCCGCTGCCGGCGGCGCAGACCGGAATCGGCCACACCCGCTGGGCCACCCACGGCGGACCCACCGACGTCAACGCCCACCCGCACCTGGCCGACGGCGGCAAGCTCGCGCTCATCCACAACGGGATCATCGAGAACTTCGCCCACCTGAAGAAGGACCTCGTCGCCGAGGGCGTCGAGTTCCACTCCGAGACCGACACCGAGGTGGCCGCCGCCCAGCTCGCGAAGAACTACAAGGCGACCGGCGACCTCACCGCCGCGATGCGCAAGACTGCCGATGAGCTCGAGGGTGCGTTCACCCTGCTCGCCGTCCACGCCGATGCTCCCGGCCAGGTCGTCGCCGCCCGCCGGAACTCGCCGCTGGTCATCGGCCTCGGTGAGGGCGAGAACTTCCTCGGCTCCGATGTCGCCGCGTTCATCGACTACACCCGCACGGCCGTCGAGATCGGCCAGGACGAGGTCGTGACGATCACGCCGGAGACGGTCACGATCACGGATACGCAGGGCAACCCCGTCGAAGGTGAGCAGTTCGAGGTCGACTGGGACACCGCCTCGGCGGAGAAGGGCGGCTTCGCGTCTTTCATGGACAAGGAGATCCACGATCAGCCGCAGGCCGTGGCCGACACGCTGCTCGGCCGCCTCGACACCGAGGGCCGTCTGACGCTCGACGAGATGCACATCGACGAGAACGTGCTCAAGTCCGTGGACAAGATCGTCGTCATCGCCTGCGGCACCGCCGCGTACGCCGGTCAGGTCGCGAAGTACGCGATCGAGCACTGGTGCCGCATCCCCACCGAGGTGGAGCTGGCCCACGAATTCCGCTACCGGGATCCGGTGGTCACGGAGAAGACGCTCGTCGTGGCGATCTCGCAGTCGGGGGAGACCATGGACACGATCATGGCCGTGCGCCACGCACGTCAGCAGGGTGCGAAGGTCATCGCGATCTGCAACACCTTCGGCTCGACGATTCCGCGCGAATCCGATGCTGCGCTCTACACCCACGCCGGTCCGGAGATCGCCGTGGCCTCGACGAAGGCATTCCTGTCGCAGGTCGTCGCCTGCTACCTGCTCGGCCTCTATCTCGCCCAGCTCCGGGGCAACAAGTTCCGCGACGAGATCGCATCGATCCTCGCCGAGCTGCAGTCGATCCCTGCGAAGATCCAGCACATCCTCGATGAGACGAAGTCGCAGGTCCTCGCCCTGGCCGACCGCAACCAGGAAGCCGGTTCGGTGCTGTTCCTCGGCCGTCATGTCGGCTACCCGGTGGCGATGGAGGGCGCGCTCAAGCTCAAGGAGCTCGCGTACATCCACGCCGAGGGCTTCGCCGCCGGTGAGCTCAAGCACGGACCGATCGCGCTCATCGACGACGGTCAGCTCGTCATCATCGTCGTGCCGTCGAAGCGCGGTCGCGATTCGCTGCATGCGAAGGTCATTTCGAACATCCAGGAAGTCCGCGCCCGCGGTGCGAACACCGTCGTCATCGCCGAGGAAGGCGACGAAGAGGTCGACCAGTTCGCCTCCGAGGTCATCTTCGTCCCCGAGACGACGACGCTCATGGCGCCGCTGCTGACGACCGTTCCGCTGCAGATCTTCGCGATGGAGCTGGCCACGGCCAAGGGCCTCGACGTCGACCAGCCGCGCAACCTCGCGAAGTCGGTCACGGTCGAGTAAGGACGCGAGCATGGCGATCTTGGGAATCGGCACCGATATTGCCGACGTGCCGCGCTTCGCCGATCACATCGAGCGGGTGCCCGAGCTCCTCGACCGTCTGCTCACCCCGGGTGAGCAGCTCAAACGCAACGGCAAACGCCGGACGGACGCCTCCTTGGCGGCGCGGTTCTCCGCGAAGGAGGCGCTGAAGAAGGCGATCGGCTTTCCCGGATGGCTGCCCTGGCAGTCCGCCGAGGTGGTCCCCGCCTTATCCGGTGCGCCGAGTTTCCGTCTGCGCGGGCTCGTCCTCGAGCACTTCCGTGCCATCGGCGGGACGAACATCCACCTGTCGATCACCCACGATGCGCACCTGACGATGACGTTCGTCATCGCCGAGGGGGAGGGGCTGTCGCTGAGCCCCGGCATCGAGGGAGCCGCCGAGCACTTCACCCATTCGATGTACGGGAAGGGCGCCCGACTCGGCGAGATGCCGGAACGCTGATCGACCAGACGGTCGGGGTTCCACGTCGGCGAACAGGGCCGATATCGCGGAAGCGGGAATCGACGGTGGTAATAGACTCAGGGCATGAGCTCACTTCCCAACGACGCCGCCATTGACTCCGCCGACGCCGTCACTCCCGCGATCCCGACCCCCGCCGAGGCGGCCACCGCCGTGCACCTGCCCACCGCCGATGACGCGAACGACATCGCACCCGGCCTGGTCACCCTGCGCCGGGCCCTGCACGAGAACGTCGAGGTCGGACTCGACCTGCCGGTGACGCAGAAACTCGTCCTCGACGCCATCGAAGGCCTCGACGTCGAAGTCACAACAGGGGAGGGGCTGTCCTCGATCGTCGTCGTCCTGCGCGGCGGCGCCCGGAAGACCGACTCGACCGGAGCCGTGCCCGCCGTCCTCCTGCGCGGTGACATGGACGGACTGCCCGTCACCGAAGCGACCGGATTCGACTTCGCGGCCACCTCGGGGAGGATGCACGCCTGCGGCCACGACCTGCACACCGCCGGCCTCGTCGGCGCCCTCAAACTCCTCCATCGCGACCGCGACTCCCTGCCCGGCGATGTCGTGTTCATGTTCCAACCCGGCGAAGAAGGCTATGACGGGGCCGGGAAGATGATCGACGAAGGCGTCCTCGACGCCGCCGGTCCCCGCGTCAAGGCCGCATTCGGCATCCACGTCTCCGCCGACGCCGACCTCGGCGTCGCGAGCTCCCGCCCCGGGCCGTACATGGCGGCGTTCTCGAAGATGACGATCACCGTGAACGGCAAGGGCACGCACGCCTCCCGCCCGGCCACCGGCAAGGACCCCATCCAGGTCGGCGCCATGCTCGTGGGCCAGCTGCAGGAGTACGTCACCCGCCGCTTCGACATCTTCGACCCCCTCGTCGTCACCGTCGGCCAGTTCAACGGCGGCACCGCCCCCAACGTCGTCCCCGACTTCGCGACCTTGGTCGTCAGTGTGCGCACGTTCTCCGAGGCAGTGACCTCCCACGCCGAGGTAGAGCTGCCTCAGCTCGTCCGTGACCTCGTCGCCGCCCACGGTCTGTCCGCCGAGGTCGAATACGAACAGATCCTGCCCCCGACGATCAACAACGACGCCGAGGCCGAGTTCTTCCTCTCCACGTTTACCGACCTCTTCGGTGAGGAGCGGACCGTGCGCAAGGCGAATCCGCTGCCCGGTTCGGAGGACTTCTCCCGCGTCCTCGATGCCGTGCCCGGAGCCTATGGGCACTTCGGAGTCGCGTGGCCGAACCTGCCGGTCGAAGAACGCGAAGCCAACCATTCCCCGCGCGCCACCCACAGCGACGACGGGCTGGCCGACCAGGCTCTGTTCCTCGCGCATCTGGCCGGGCGCCGGCTGGCGCAATTGGCCGAGGGCTGATCCGCCCGACCCTGGCACGTGTGCGTGAGAAGGCATACGGTGCAATGAGGAATCGAATCGTGACGATGTGCAGGAGCAGTCGATGAGTGTGTTCGCCTACCCGAGCGAGACCATCAGGGAGGCCGAGAAGCCGCTGCTCGAGGCCGGCATCCCGCTCATGGCCCGAGCGGCCCGAGCACTGGCGAACAGTGCGGCCGCCATGATGAAGTCCGACCGCGGACAGGTCACCGGCACCCGTGTGTGCGTCCTCGCCGGGCCCGGCAACAACGCCGGAGATGCCCTCTTCGCCGCG
>NZ_JBNFOL010000036.1:0-34572 GCF_057364765.1 Brevibacterium sp. LAARM3_SD1
CCCAGCAACCTCGCGCGAGGTTGCTGGGCCGCCGTCAGGGTAGCAATTAGCGTTGGCGGGCTAGGCGGGCTACTTCGGAGACGAACCACTCGACCGCATAGACGGGGTCGCGTCCGCCGCCCTTGACGGCCGCATCGGCTTCGGCCGCGGCGATGAGCGACTGGCCCAGCGCCACCTCATTCCACCGCCGCACTTCCCGGCGGGCACGGTCGACCTGCCATGGCGCCATCTTCAGCTCCGAGGCCAGCTCTCCGCTGGTGCCGGAGAATCCCTGCACCTTCGCCATGCCGCGCAGCTTCATCGCCACGGCCGCCACCAGCGGGACCGGATCGGACCCGGTCGACAGCGCATGCCGGAGCAGACTGAGCGCGTTCTTCGCGTCCCCGGCAACTGCCGCATCGGCGACCTTGAAGCCGGTGGCCTCGACCCGGCCGCCGTAGTACTGGTCGACGACCTCAGCGGTGATCGTGCCTTCGGTGTCTTCGATGAGCTGGTCGACCCCGGCATTGAGTTCGGCAAGGTCGGAGCCCAGCGCGGACATGAGCGCAGCCATTCCCGCTTCGTCGATGCGCCGCTTCGCTGTCTTGAAACGGGTCTGCGCGAACTTCCCCCGATCGCTTTCGTTCTTCAGCACCGCCGCGTCGATGCGCGGGAAGCCTGCGGAGTCGATCTTCTTGACGAGTTTCGCTCCCCGGTTGCCGCCGGCGTGCAGCAGCACCACGACGGCGTCATCGTTCGGGGCATCGAGATAAGCCAGCGCGTCGTTGAGGAAATCTTCCGAGCACTTCTCGACGGCATCGACGACGATGAGCTTCGAGGAGGAGAACAAGGACGGTGACGCCGCCATCGCCAGCTCACCGGCCTGGTATCCGGCAGCATCGAACTCGATCTCCTCGGGATCCTGCTTCCGTGCAGCCGATACGATGCGGTCCTTAGCCATGCGCACGAGTACCGATTCGCCACCGGAGATCATGACGACAGGGGCCGGTTTCGCCGAGCTCCACGGGATCAGGGTCTTCTTCACTGCCATGGACCCCAGCCTATCGCGGCCGTCCGACACGACCGACATGACGGACCCTCACTCACGGGCTCACCCCTTGTCCTCGGGACAGTCGTGTCCGGTGCTGAAGCGACTCTGCGCGTAGAGAGCGACCGAACCGCAGTGATCGGTGCGCAGCACGGGCACGGGGCCGAAGGCCCGCAGAGACTTCTCGCTCGGATGTCCATAGCTGTTCTCCCCCACAGAGACGACACCGAGACCGGGTGCCGCGGCGGCGAAGAATTCGGGTGCCAGGTCGGAGGATCCGTGGTGCGGCGCGACGAGCACATCGACCGGCTGGACCTGCTGGGCCAGCACGTACTGCTCCTCGGCTCCGACGTCGCCGGGCAGCAGGGTGCTCAGCCCCTCCTGCTCGACCCGCACCACCAGGGAGTCGTCGTTGCGCAGCTCTTCATCCTCCGCCGCGGGCACCGACCGCACCGGAGGCCACAGCACCTCAAGACTGGCCGAATCGAAGTCGAGCGTCTGGCCACGGTGGGTGGGGACCACCTCGGCGCCGGTGTCAGCGCTCACGCGCTCTGATTCGGGCGAGGCAGCGACATTCGCGGAGACGTACAGACGGTCGACCCTGCGCCCCCACGTCGTGCCCGCGTAACCGGCGAAGTGGTCGGCATCGAAGTGGGAGATGAGCAGATCGAACTCTTCGATCCCGGATGAGTCGAGGCAGGTGTCGATGGGTTTCGGCTCGCGCCCCGTGTCGACGACGAGACCGCGACCGCCACCGAGGTTGATCACCGCGGCCGACCCCTGACCGACATCGCAGACGAGAATCAACCAATCCGCGGCCGGCGGCTTCGACCTCACCGAAACGATGACGGCGGCGGTGAGCAGGCAGCACAGAACGAGGACGGGCAGACCCCAGAGCCGCCGGCGCACGAGCATCCATGTTCCGGCCACGGCAAGGACCAGCAGCCCGAGTGCCAGCATCGTTCCGACCGGCGGCACCGGCCAGTCCAGTGCTGCTCCCGGCAGTGCAGCGCAGAATCGGGCGACGAGGACGATCCACCACGCAGGGAAGCACCCGACCCAGGCCAACAGAGCCGAGGCGAAGTCTGCTCCCGGCAGTCCGGTCGTCCCGATGCCGGTGGTCACGAGGCTGAGGAATCCTGCCACCGTCGCCGGCATGACCGCGGGCGCGGCAAGGGCGTTCGCGGCCACCGACCAGAGTCCGATCCGCGGATCGATCGCCACGAGAACCGGGGTGCACGCCAGTTGGGCGACGAAGGGGACGATGAGCGCGGTGACGAGCACCGTGGGCGCCAGCGGCAGGTGCACGGCGAGGCGGCGCAGCAGGATCGGGACGACGAACATGATCGCGGCCGTGGAGACCACGGACAGGACGAACCCCACCGAGGTGGCCAGGATGGGGACGAAGGCGAGAAGCAGGCTCGCCGTCGAGCACATGACCGCGACCGGCGAGATCCCGCCGCCGCGCAGGAACACGAGTGCCGCGGCGATCGCCATTCCGGCGGCGCGGATGGCGCTGGGTTCGAACCCGACGATGAAGACGTAGCCGAGGCAGGTGAGCACCCCGACGCTCACGCGCAGTCGCGGTCCGGCTCGGCAGGCTCCGGCGAGCAGTCCGGCACCGAGGCTGACGATCGTGACATTGCTGCCCGACACGGCCGAGACATGGGTGAGGGAGACGACGCGCATGTCATCGACCATCCGGTCGTCCTGCGGTGAGGTGTCGCCGACGACGAGTCCGGGCAGCAATCGGCCGCCGTCGTTGCCGGCGGCCAGCGAGTCAACCTGCAGTTCCGTGAGCAACGTTTCACGCCACCGCCACAGCCGGTTCGGTTCGGCCAGCACGTGTGGGGCTGCCTCGGTGGAGCGGATGTCGTCGAGGCGCGCCGTGTGCATCCGCACCCGGGCTCCGTCCGCGACGGTTTCGGGGCTGAGCACGTGGGTGAACCCGGTACGGGTGACCAATGTCAGTCGCGTCCATCCGGACGCCCCGGGTTCGCTGTGGCCGACGACGAGCCCCGTGGTCTCGGCCTCTGCGTCCGGCCCGTGGGCGGCGGCCAGGGCGGTGATCTGGATCGTCAGCAGGCAGGTGAAGACGAGGATTCCGACACCGAGGTGGTGGTGCCGTCGCAGGACGACGATCCCGACGATTCCGAGCACGGGGATGCCGAATAGCGCCCACGGTTCCGGTGACAGGAGCGCGCAGGCCCAGAGTCCGGCCGCACAGCAGAGGAGACGCACGGAGCCCGGCCACAGTGCCGCCTGTGCCCGCACCCAAGCAATGACGGACCCGGACCTCCTCCGCAGTGCGCTGCTGCTTCGCTCCCACCTCCGTTGCCCAGATCGTCGCGTACGCGGGAGCGAATTCGGACGCTCCGGGTCAGCCGACGATGACAAGGTCTTTGAGACTTTCGAAGGTCTTCGGTCCGATGCCTTTGACGAGCAGCAGGTCCTCGACACTGGCGAAGGGCTGCTGGCTGCGGTGGCTGATGATCGCCTCTGCCGTGACAGGGCCGACTCCGGGCAGGGTCTCCAGGGTGGTGGCATCGGCGGTGTTGAGATCGACCTTTCCGGCCCCGGGTGCCCCGCCGTTCGCCCCGGCAGATGCGTCGCCGGTTCCCGTAGAACCGTTGCCGGCCCCTCCTGCCGCTGCTCCCCCGGCTCCGCCCGAACCGCCACCCGGCCCAGTCCCACTTTGACCGGTTCCGTCCTCCCCGCTGCCTGCACCTCCGGGTGGTTCTTCTCCCTCCTGCGGGATATGGATCTGCTCACCGTCGGCGAGCACGCGCGCCAGATTCACCGCTTCGCCGTCGGCGCCGGGGCTGAGTCCGCCGGCGGCTTCGACGGCGTCTTGGACTCGGGCTCCCGCTTTCAAGGTGACCACAGAGGGAACGTTCACCGCCCCGGTGATGTGGACGATCACCTTCCCGTTCGCCTCGGCGCCCTTCGCCGAGGCGGCTCCTTCCTTGCCCTCGGCTCTTCCCACCGCCCCTGCGGCAGGTTTCGCACCCGTCTCCCCCGTTTCGGCCCCGCCCTCGGTCGCAGCCGACGATGGACCGGCGGCGGGGACTTGACCGCCGTCGCTGCCGCTGGTGCCCGGCGTCTGCTGCGGCGTGGGCCGGAAGAGGAAGAAGGCGAGAATGAGGATGCCGACCGTGGCGATGCCGAGCGCCGCGAGCACGGGCAGCCGCACTCGGCGGGGTTCGACGGGTTCCTCGTCACCGGCGGTATCTGCGGTATAGATGTCGCCCGGCACCCAACCGCCGCGCTCGGCGCTGGCGCCCAGGAGGCCGGCGAAACGATCATCCGGAGACACAGCCATGGTCCGAGGGTAGGGACTGGAGTCACGACTGGGCTATGACAGAGACCGAGCCTGTGGACAGGCCTTCTGCGTCCACAGGCTCCAGGGGTCAAGTCACACGATCGTCCCCAGGCCCGGATGCAGGCCCGGGTGTGTGAGTCAGGGTTTCGTCTGCACGGTCACTCCGACCGTGCCGGGCCCCACATGCGCGGTGATGATCGTCGACAGCGTCCTGAACGAGGGCTCGAATCCGAGTTCGCGGAGCCGTGAGCTCAGCAGCTCGGCGTCGGCTGCGTCCATCTCCCCTTCGGCGTTCTGCACCTCCACGTGCACGGTGTCCTCCGGGTCGGCCACCTCGGCGGCGGCCTGAACGGCGAGAGTGACGATCTTCTCCAGCGCTTTCGCGCGAGTGCGCACCCGAGCGAGCGGAACGACGACTCCGGCGTTGAGGCCGAGCACGGGAACGATCTGCAGGGCCCTGCCAAGCAGCGATGATGCGGCACCGATCCGGCCGCCTCGGCGCAGGAATTCGAGGTTGCCGGGGGCGAACACGGTACGGGTCTCTGCCGCGCACCAGTCGGCGATGGTTCCGGCGATCGATTCGGCGTCGTGCCCCTGCCGGATCCCGGCCACGGCCACGGACAGCGCCCCGGCCAATCCCGCCGAGGTGGTCCTCGAGTCGACGACATCAACGAGGATGTCCTCGGCCTCTGCGGCGGCGACCGCGGAATCGCGGGTGCCGGAAAGCTCCGCGGACATCGTCACGACGATGATGGCATCGGCCCCGTCCTCCCGCAGCCGCCCGTAGGCCTCGGAGAATTGGGTCGGGGTGGCCATGGAGGTCGTGACCTCGACACCCTCGGTCATCTTCGCGCACAGATGCCCGGCATCGACCTCACCGTCGGCGAAAGCGACTCCGCCGATGAGCACGGTCAGCGGCACCACGGCGAAGAGGCCGCCGGTGGCCTCGCCCAGCTCTTCGCGTTCGCTTGCTGAGAGCTGCGCCGTGGAGTCGGTGACCAGCCCGATTCTCATGGACGGCCCAGGGCCCGGTAGGTCCAGCCCGCTGCACGCCACAGTTCAGGAGTGAGCACATTGCGACCGTCGACGAGCACCTTCCCGGTCACGAGCTCAGCGGTCGCCGCTGGGTCGAGGTCGCGGTATTCGCGCCATTCCGTCAGCAGCAGCACGGCTTCGGCCCCGGTGATCGCCTCGGCGGTGTCGGCGACGTAGTCGAGTTCGGGGAACGACTTCTGCGCATTGCCGATCGCCTGCGGGTCGGTGACCGTGACCAGCCCGCCCTGGGTGGCGATGAGTCGGGCCACGGCCAGTGCCGGGGAGTCACGGACATCGTCGCTGTCGGGCTTGAAGGCGGCACCGAGGATGGTGATCTTCTTGCCGATGAACGACCCGCCCAGGGCGTCGCGGGCGATGTCGACCATCCGGACACGCCGGCGCATGTTGATCGAGTCGATCTCCTTGAGGAAGGCCACCGCCTGATCGGCGCCGAGCTCGCCGGCCCGGGCCATGAAGGCGCGGATGTCCTTGGGCAGGCAGCCGCCGCCGAAGCCGAGTCCGGCGTTGAGGAACTTGCGTCCGATCCGGTCATCCATGCCGATCGCATCGGCGAGCTGGGTGACATCGGCGCCCGAGGCTTCGCAGAGTTCGGCCATGGCATTGATGAACGAGATCTTCGTGGCCAGGAACGAGTTCGCCGCAGTCTTGACCAGCTCGGCGGTCGCGAAGTCCGTGATCATCCGCGGGGTGTCGTCGGCGAGGATCGAGGCGTAGACCTCGTCGAGAGTCACGGACGCAGCCTGCCCGGGCTCACCGTCGGCGACTCCGTAGACCAGACGGTTCGGGTGGAGAGTGTCTTCGACGGCATGGCCTTCACGGAGGAACTCCGGGTTCCACATCATCGCGGCTCCGGTGTCGGCGATGATTCCGGCCAGACGCTCGGCGGTGCCCACGGGAACGGTCGACTTTCCCACAACCACTGACGTCGAAGTCAGGTGCGGGTGCAGCGATTCCACGGCCGCATCGACATAGGTGACATCGGCGGCGAACTCGCCCGGCTTCTGCGGGGTGCCCACGCACACGAAGTGCACGGTGGCGTCGGCAGCGCGGGAGACGTCGGTGGTGAACTCGAGCTTTCCGCGTTCCTGAGCCTTCACGAGGAGTTCACTCAGCCCCGGTTCGAAGAACGGCGGACGGCCCGACATCAGCGCCTCGACCTTCTCGGTGTCGACGTCGACTCCCGTGACCTCATGACCCAGGGACGCCATGGCCGCCGCATGGACCGCGCCCAGATATCCGCAACCGATGACTGAAATCTTCAAACCGAGCTCTCCTGGCAGTTGGCATGCGTTTTCGACCACACTATATGCCACCCGGTTCCACGATATGTGGAGGTTGAAACAGTAGGCTTGGAATTGTGAAGCGTTTCCTTGATTTCCTCACCAACTCACCGGCCGCCGTGACGTTTGCGGTGCTCACCGTGCTCGGCGTCATCGCCTTCGCCATTCCCGGGCTGCACTCCGCTGCCTGGATCATCGGACTCGTGCTGTGCCTCGGCGTGATCGCCGCACTGCTGATGTTCCACGGCGAATGGCGCCGTGCCCAGCAGCAGATCGATGCGCTGCGGCAGCAGCTCAGTGTCGAGCGCGGGCGGATGGACACGCTCGGGCTGACCCCGGTGGAGGACGCGGTCGAACTGCTTCCCGATGAGCGTCGCGCCCGCCGCATCCTCGAACTCATCCCGGACTCGTCGGGTCTCGTCCAGTCCCTGCGGCTGGATGCGACCTTCGCCACCGTCGCCGTCGATGAGCTCGAACCGCTCACCACCTTCTGCGCCGAGTTCAAGAAGGCCAGCTTCGACAATCCGCGCTCGCACACCGCGTTCATGAACCTCTATCGGGCCGCCGAGGGGCTGTCGCTCTGGGTGGAGGAGGAGACTCAGGTCTCCCCCGATGATTCCGGGATCCGTGAGATCCGCCCCGGAGATGCCCGCAAGGACGGCTGGCGCGGCTACACCGAAGCCCAGAGCCGCGGCGAACGCCTCAGCGACGACTTCGTCTCCTCCCGGTGGGAGTTCAACCAGACGGCCCTCGAACTCGGACTCGTCTCGGGCACCCCGCCATTCAACGACTGAAGGGCCGATCAACAGGTGAGGGCCCTCAGAGATTGAGGGCCCTCACCTGTTTCACGTGTTCACCTGTTCGGCTCAGTGCCGGATCCACCAGGTATCCGTCGGAGCCACAGGGGTCCGCCGTTTGTGCTCCGAACGGCGGTACTTCTCGATGAGCGCCGAGGCGGCCGCGGGCTCGATCTCCTTCCCCTCGAGGAAGTCATCGATCTGGTCGTAGCTCAGACCCAGCGAGGATTCGTCCGTCTGCCCCGGTTCGTCATCGAGCAGATCCGCGGTCGGAACCTTGACGATGAGATGGTCGGGAGCACCGAGGTGACGCAGCAGTTCCCGTCCCTGCCGTTTGTTCAGACCCGCCAGAGGGATGACGTCGGCCGCACCGTCACCGAACTTCGTGAAGAACCCGGTGACCGCCTCGGCGGCGTGGTCCGTGCCGACGACGAGCGCCTTCTTCTCCCCTGCCAGCTCGAACTGGGCGATCATCCGCATCCGGGCCTTGACGTTGCCCTTGCCGAAGTCGGTGATCGGCTCTCCTGTGGCCTTCTCGTATTCCTCGGCGGCCGCATCCGTGGCGGCGCCGATATTGATCGCCAGCTCATGGTCGGCGGCAATGAAGGACAGAGCATCCTGAGCGTCAGACTCATCGGTCTGCACATGATGAGGCAGGCGCACGGCCCAGAACTCGGCCTCGGCACCGCGACGGCGCAGGTCCTCCACCGCCAGTTGGCAGAGCCTGCCGGCCAGGGTGGAGTCCTGTCCGCCGCTGATGCCGAGCACGAGTCCTCTGACCCCGGTGGTGAGCACATAGTCGACGAGGAACTCGACACGGCGGGCGATCTCCGTCGCCGGGTCGATCTGCGGTCGCACGCCGAGGGCGTGCCGGATCTCGTCTTGGACTCTGTCGTTCGTCATGCTCTCACCAGTCGTAGTCGAAGGGGCGATGCGCCAGTGCCCGGCGCCCGTACCCATGCAGTCTCCCAGAAGCTGTGTTACGACGAAGTATCGCCGTCACCTCAGGCGTCGGGAACGATGTTGACGAGCTTCGGTGCGCGCACGATCACCTTGCGCACTCCGGCTCCGCCGAGGGCCTTGACGGCGTTCGGCGATTCGAGAGCCAGCTTCTCCAGCTCGTCTGCCGCGATGTCCGGGGACACCACGAGACGTGCACGCACTTTGCCCTTGACCTGGACCACACAGGTCACGGTCTCGGCGACGAGGTGGTTCGGATCCGCCTCGGGGAAGGCCGCATAGGTGACCGTCGACTCGTGTCCGAGACGTGACCACAGCTCTTCGGCCAGGTGCGGGGCGAACGGCGCGAGCATGATCGTCAGCGGTTCGAGGACGTCCCGGGTCGCGCCGCCCTGCTTGGTGGCGTGGTTGGTGAGCACGATGAGCTTGGAGATCGCGGTGTTGAACCGCAGATGGTCCATGTCCTCGCGCACGCCGTCGATGACCTGGTGGAGGACCTTGAGCGATTCGGCGTCGGCCTCACCGTCTGCGACCACGGACTCACCGGTGGTCTCATCGACGAAGAGTCGCCACACGCGCTGCAGGAACCGCTGGGCACCGACGACGGCGCGGGTGTCCCAGGGGCGGTCCTGTTCCAGCGGACCCATCGACATCTCGTAGACGCGGAAGGTGTCGGCGCCGAAGGCGTCATACATTTCGTCGGGCATGACGGAGTTCTTCAGCGATTTGCCGATCTTTCCGTACTCCCGGTTGACCTGTTCGCCGTTGTACCAGAACGTCAGTTCACCGTTCGATTCGGTTCTCTCCTCCACCTCGGCGGCGGGGACGTAGACGCCGCGGGAATCGGTGTAGGCATAGGCCTGGATGTATCCCTGGTTGACCAGACGGTGGAACGGCTCGGACGAGGAGATGTGCCCGAGGTCGAAGAGGATCTTGTGCCAGAAGCGGGCATAGAGCAGGTGGAGCACAGCGTGTTCCTGTCCGCCGACGTAGAGGTCGGCGCCACCGCGCGGTTTCGAGGCCCGCGGTCCCAGCCAGTACTTCTCGTTGGCGGGGTCGACGAGGCGTTCGTCATTGTGCGGATCCGCGTAGCGCAGCTGGTACCACGACGACCCGGCCCAGTTGGGCATCGTGTTCGTCTCACGCTGGTAGGTCTTCGGACCGTCACCGAGGTCGAGCTCGATGCTCGTCCATTCCTGATTCCGGCTCAGCGCCGGTTCGGGACGGCTGTCGGCATCGTCGGGCGCGTAAGTCCGCGGGGCGAAGTCGTCGACTTCGGGCAGCTGGACGGGCAGCATCTCGTCGGGCAGAGCGATCGGGGTGCCGTTCTCGTCGTAGACGATCGGGAACGGTTCGCCCCAGTAGCGCTGGCGAGAGAACAGCCAGTCGCGCAGGCGGTACTGGGTGGACTCGGTGGCCAGTCCCTTTCCCGCCAGCCATTCGGTGACCTGGGCCTTCGCCGCGTCGATCTCGAGGCCGTTGATGTCGATCTCGGCGTTGGACGAGTTGATCATCACCCCGGTGCCGGTGAACGGCGCGTCCTCGTCGTGGTCGGCCGGAGGCTGCACGGTGCGGATATAGGGCAGTCCGAAGGCCTTCGCGAAGTCCCAGTCACGGGCGTCTTCGGCCGGCACGGCCATGATCGCTCCGGTGCCGTATCCCATGAGCACATAGTCGGCGATGAAGATCGGAATCTGCGCCCCGGTGGCCGGGTTGAGCGCAAAGGAGCCGGTGAAGATGCCGGTCTTCTCCCGGCTCTGCTGCCGGTCGGCGTCGGTCTTGGCCGCAGCGGCGCGCTGGTAGGCGGCGATCGCCTCGGCGGGGGTGGCCTCTCCCCCACGCCACGACTCTGGTGTGGACTCGTCCCAGACCTGTGCGGTCAGCTCGGCGACCTGCGGGTGTTCGGGGCTGAGAACGAGGTAGGTAGCGCCGAACAGGGTGTCCGGGCGGGTGGTGTAGACCTCGATGTCGGAAGCATCGTCACCGGCGACGGGCAGGCGCAGCAGGGCGCCCTTCGACCGGCCGATCCAATTGACCTGCATGGCGTGGATGGCATGCGGCCAGTCGAGTGCGTCGAGGTCGTCGATGAGGCGATCGGCGTACGCAGTGATGCGCATGTTCCACTGGCGCAGGCGGCGGGTGAAGACCGGGTAGTTTCCGCGTTCGGACAGCCCCTCGGCGGTGACCTCTTCATTGGCCAGCACGGTGCCCAGCCCCGGGCACCAGTTGACCGGGGATTCGGAGACGTAGGCGAGGCGGTAGCCCTGCAGGACGTTCTCTCGCTCCGCCGAGCTCAGCTGTGACCAGGCGCGACCATCGGGTGTGGCGCGGGCACCGGAGGCG
Source organism: Brevibacterium sp. LAARM3_SD1 (assembly GCF_057364765.1). Classification (NCBI taxonomy): domain Bacteria; kingdom Bacillati; phylum Actinomycetota; class Actinomycetes; order Micrococcales; family Brevibacteriaceae; genus Brevibacterium; species Brevibacterium sp. LAARM3_SD1. Next base: position 10,786 of record NZ_JBNFOL010000036.1, read on the forward strand.
AACTGCTCGATGAGCGTGTCGATCGGACGGGCCGCGCCTTTGGCCTCACCATCGGGGGTGGTCGCCTCGGTGTCGTACCAAGAGTTGAAGATCTGCAGGAAGATCCACTGCGTCCATTTGACGAATTCGTCGTCTGTCGTGGCGAAGCGACGGCGCACATCGTGGGCCAGCCCCAGGCGACGCAGCTGCTCGGTCATGTTCGCGATATTGGCATCGGTGGTGATGCGCGGGTGCTGCCCGGTCTGCACCGCGTAGAGATCGGCGGGCAGTCCGAAGGCGTCGTAGGACAGGGCGTGCATGACGTTGTGTCCTCGCATCCTCTGGTAGCGGCCGTAGACGTCGGTGCCGAGGTAACCCAGCGGGTGGCCGACGTGCAGTCCCACACCGGAGGGGTACGGGAACATGTCCATGATGTACAGGGACTCGCGCTCGCCGAGGTCGGCCGGCGGACCAAAGGGCGACGAAGCATCCTGGGAGTCGAGCTCGCCGAGATCTCCGGTGGGGTTCGGGGTATGGAACGTGCCCGATTCCTCCCAAGTGCGCTGCCAAGACTTCTCGATCTTTTCGGCCAGCGCCGCATCATAGCGGAAACCGGTCTCCTCAGGGTTCGTCGTCATTACCTTCCTTCGCAGAACAGACGTGAGCGGGTTCTGCCCATCGTACTCTGAACGCCCCCTGATTCGACTTGGTTAGACTGCTCACAGGTCAGCGGAGGCCGGTTATCTCGGCAAACGTGATCGATTTCACTGAGACCGGCCGAACTGTAAGATAACCGAGCAGTAACTTAAGTCCTCGAAGGAGACTCATGAGCTCAACGACCATGCCGCAGTCGTCAACACCCGTCGTCGGTTTCGAGGTCGATACCGCCTCGTCGACCACCGATGTCTTCCTCAGCACAGTCGCTGAGAACCCCAGCCGCCCTCTGGTCGCCAAGCCCGACGGAGACGGTTGGAACGAACTGACCGCGGCCGAATTCCTCGCAGAGGTCAAGGCGGCCGCGAAGGGGCTCATCGCCTTGGGCGTGGAAGTCGGTGACCGGATCGCGATCTTCGGCCCCACCTCCTACGAGTGGACGCTCAGCGACTATGCCATCTGGTACGCCGGTGGAATCTCCGTGCCGTTCTACGACACCTCTTCGGAGAGCCAGCTCAGCTGGATGCTCACCGACGCCGATGTCGCTCGCGGGCTCGTCGCATCACGCGAGCATGCCGATCGGGTGCGGGCGGCGGCCGAGACCGCCGGACGGGAAGAACCGGCCCTGCGGGTCTGGGACGAAGACGCTTTCGCCGATCTCGCCGAAGCCGGCAAGGCCGTCGCCGATGAAGAGCTCGAAGCCGCTCGCTCGCAGGTCGGCTCCGATTCCGTGGCGACGATCATCTACACTTCCGGCACCACCGGAAAGCCCAAGGGCTGCGTGCTCACGCATGCGAACTTCGTGCAGACCGCCCAGGCCGCTCGTCACCAGATCCCCAGCGTTCTCGACACGAATATGCGCTGCCTGCTGTTCCTGCCGCAGGCGCACGTCTTCGCCCGGTTCATCGAGGTCCTGGCCATCAGCAACGGTGCGCTGCTCGCCCACCAGTCGGATCTGACGAAGCTCACCGACGCCATGGGCAGCTTCCGTCCCTCGTTCATCCTCGGTGTGCCCCGTGTCTTCGAGAAGGTCTTCAATTCCGCGCTGGCGAACGCTCAGGCAGGCGGGAAGGAGAAGATCTTCCGCCGTGCCGAGCAGGTCGCAGTCGCCTATTCGAAGGCACTCGACACCGGCAAGGTGCCGACCGGTCTCAAGCTCCAGCATGCCCTGTTCGACAAGCTCGTCTACTCCAAGCTGCGTGCGGTCATGGGCGACAACGTCACTCATGCGGTCTCCGGCGGCGGTGCGCTCGGCGCTCATCTCGGACACTTCTTCCGTGGACTCGGCATCATCGTTCTCGAAGGCTACGGACTCACTGAGACCACGGCACCGATCACCGTCAATATTCCGGAGAAGTCAAAGATCGGAACTGTCGGCGTTCCGTTGCCGGGCGCCTCGGTGGCGATCGCTCCCGACGGCGAGATCTTGGCCAAGGGTGCGCCGGTCTTCCGCGAGTACTGGAACAACCCCGAGGCCACAGCCAAGGAGTTCCACGACGGCTGGTTCGGCACCGGTGACCTCGGCTCACTCGATGACGACGGCTACCTCACGATCAACGGCCGCAAGAAGGAGATCATCGTGACTTCCAGCGGCAAGAACGTCGCCCCGGCTCCGCTCGAGGATGTGCTGCGTCGCCACCCGATCATCGGCCAGCCGGTGCTCGTCGGCGAGAACCGCAAATTCGTCTCGGCGCTGATCTTCCTCGATTCGGAGATGCTGCCGGGCTGGCTGAAGAACCACGATCTGCCTCAGATGGATCTGCGCGAAGCCGCCGAGGACGATGCGGTCCAGGCCGAAGTGGCCAAGGCCGTCGAACAGATGAACAAGACAGTCTCGCGCGCCGAAGGGGTCAAGAAGTTCACAATCCTGCCGATCGAACTCAGCGAGGAGAACGGCTACCTCTCTGCCAAGCAGTCGGTCAAGCGTCATCTCATCAATAAGGACTTCGCCGCCGATATCGACGCGCTCTACGCCGGCTGAGGCACACACGCCGCCGGCGACGGTCGATCGCCGCCGACAACGGCCAGTCGCTGAGCACAGCGTGCGGGCACGGCCCGGGCACGGACTCGAACGGTCCGTCCCGGGCCGTCGTCGTCCCACCTCGGCGAGGGTGAATGCCTGCCGTCCGGGAGGACGGCGGGGCGGGAACGTCGTCCCGCCTCGGCGAGGGCTTGCCTCAACGTCGTAAGCTGAGGACAGAAGTCGAACTCGTCGATCCCATGGGAGGCAGCGTCATGTCCGAGTCCACCGATCACACCCCCAGCTACGTGACCGAAGGTGCGGAATTCAACCGCGATACGAACTACATCGACGATCGCATCCTCAACGATCCGAACGCTCAGTGGCCCGTCGAACCGGGCCGGTATCGCCTCATCGCCGCCCGCGCCTGCCCCTGGGCGAACCGGACGATCATCGTCCGTCGCCTCCTCGGGCTCGAGGACGTCATCTCCCTCGGGATGCCCGGTCCCACCCATGATGCGCGGTCATGGACGTTCGACCTCGACCCGGGCGAAGTGGATCCGGTGCTCGGCATCGAACGGCTGCAGCAGGCGTTCTTCGCACGGTACCCGGACTATCCGCGCGGAATCACCGTGCCGGCCGTCGTCGACGTACCCACCGGCGTCGTCGTGACCAACGACTTCCCGCAGATCACGGAGGACTTCTCCACGCAGTGGACCGACTACCACCGTGAGGGCGCCCCGAATCTCTGGCCCGAGGAATCCCGGGAGGAGATGGAGAAGGTGATGCGGCTGATCTACACGGAGATCAACAACGGCGTCTACCGGTGCGGTTTCGCCGGCTCCCAGGACGCCTACGACGCCGCCTTCGACCGACTGTTCACCGCTCTGGACACGATCGAGGATCGGCTCAGCCGGTCACGGTTCCTCATGGGTGAGACCATCACCGAGGCGGATGTGCGACTGTTCACGACGCTCGTGCGCTTCGATCCCGTCTACTTCGGTCATTTCAAGTGCAACCGTCAGCCGCTCACGGCGTTCGAGAACCTGTGGGGTTACGCCCGCGACCTCTATCAGACCCCGGGCTTCGGAGACACGGTCGACTTCGAGCAGATCAAACAGCACTACTACATCGTCCACCAGGATGTAAACCCGACACAGATCGTGCCCAAGGGCCCGGATCTGTCCGGCTGGCTCAGCGATCACGGACGTGACACGAAGTTCGGCGGGTCTCCGTTCGGTGAGGGAACCGCGCCCGGTCCGGTCAAGCCCGGTGAAGAGGTCGATCCCGCTCATACGGCATCTGCTTGGGTGAAGTGATGCGGGGGTGAACCGGCTCAGTTTCTGGAGTCGAACTCTCCGGGCTCGATATGGTCGTCTTCGGTCGTGTCGAGCCCGGCGGCCTTCTTCCGTCGGTGCTTGCGCACCTTGAGCACGACCCACACGACGACGAAGACGATGACGGCGACGATGACGAGATTCTGGAAGTAGCCGGCGTAGGTCTCGACGACCGACCAGTTCTCACCGAGGGTGAAGCCTGCGACGATGAGGATCGTGTTCCAGATCGCACTGCCGGCCGTGGTCAGCAGCAGGAACTTGATCAGTCGCATGTCCCGCATTCCGGCGGGGATGGAGATGAGCGACCGGAAGATCGGGATCATCCTCCCGAAGAACACGGCCTTGTCCCCGTGCCTGTCGAACCAGTCGACGGTCTTATGCACATCATCGACGTCGACCAACGGCATCTTCACCGCGATACGGGCGATGCGTTCGATGCCGATCCACTTGCCCAGCGCCCACAGCAGAACCGCGCCGACTACCGAACCGATCGTCGCGAAGACGATCGCGGCCACAATGTTCATCTGGCCCTGGCTGGAGGTGAATCCGGCCAGAGGCAGGACGAGCTCACTGGGGATGGGCGGGAAGATGTTGTCGAGGAAGACCATGAACCCGACACCGGCCGGCCCCAGAGTCTCCATGATCGTCACGGTCCAGGCCGAGAACCCGCTGAGGCCCTCCGCCGCACTGTCGCCTGCTGCGAGGACGTCGGCGGGGGCTCCGCCTGCAGGCAAGCCGGCGAGGCTGTCGGAGGCAACGGGTGCGAAATCGGCGGCTGAAGCGTGCGAATCAGTGATCGGCATGGTCAAAAGTCTAGATAAGGGCGCGGCCTGCCGCTCACAGTACGCTCACAGCGGCTAGTGTGGAAACGAACACCTCAGACCGGAATACGAACGCACCTTGCGGATACGCATCGAAGGAGCACACACGTGGCACCTGCCAAAGTACTGGCCTCGCGCAACACCGTCGCTGAGGTCGGACACAATGCCGTCAACAAGCCCGGACCCGCCCACCTCATGCGCGCAGTCCAGCGTTTCGGACAGCGTCTGGGCAATCAGTTCGGTGCCGCGATCACCTACTTCCTCGTTCTCGCGGTCATGCCCATCGCCATGGTCAGCCTCGCGAGCATCGGATTCGTCCTCGACGTCGCACGCCCCGAGCTCCTTCCCGAGGTCACGAAGCAGATCGAGACCTTCACCGCCGGCAACTCCACGCTGACCGAGCAGCTCGAGAGCTTCCTCCTCGACTGGCAGGGAGTGGGAATCATCGGTATTCTCACCGGCCTCTACACAGGTCAGGGATTCATCGGCAACCTCGGTGCCGCGGTGCGGGCACAGCTGCACGACGACTTCGACGATGCCGTGCCGGAGAAGTCCTTCGTCAGCAAGGTCATCAACAACGTGGTCACCCTCATCGGCCTCATCATCGGCCTCCTCCTGGCCGTGGCGCTCACGGTCGTCGGCACCGGTCTGCGCTCGATGATCGCCGACTTCCTCGGGCTCGGCGGATTCGCCGGCAGTCTGCTGTTCATCGTTCCGGTCATCCTCACCTTCGGCGCCGCCTGGCTGATCTTCTGGTTCCTGTTCACGATGCTGCCGGAGAGGCCGGTCGACAAACAGGCGAAGAACCGCGGCTCCCTCATCGGCGCGACCGCGTTCCTCATCCTCATCAACTTCTCCACCGTGCTCGTCAATCTCTTCTCGGGGAACAAGGCCGCCGGCGTGTTCGGATCGATCATCGCGATCATGCTCACCCTCAACGTCTTCGCCCGCATCATCCTGTTCATCGCCGCCTGGATCGGCACGGCGAAACCGCCTCGGCCGCGTGAAGAGGAGCCGGAATACCGGTTCGTCGAACCGAAGGTGCAGGCGCAGAGCCTCGGCGCACTCATCACCGGTGCGGGTATCGTAGCGCTGACCCTGCTGGGCTTCAAGCGGTTCGAGGAACGCCGGTCCGATCGCGAATAGGCGAGACGGTAGACTGTTGGCGCATCCGTTATAACTGACCGAGGGGACACGACCTTTGACTGACGCTACGACTGCTCGCCTGGACGATTGGGCGAAGAAGCAGACCGCCGCCGAAGAACTCATTCCGCTAGTCGGACGCCTGTACCGTGAGAACGACGTGCTGCTGACCCTGTTCGGGCGGTCGCTGCTGAACAAGTCGGTGACCGGCATGATCAAGGCACACCGCTACGCTCGCCACTTCCTCGGCGAAGAGCTCGACATCCAGATCACCCACCGCATCGTCAAGGCGCTGTCAGGGCTCAACCTGGGTCCGGCCCGCATCGACCTGGGCCGCCTCATCGAGAAGCTCGATGATCCGAACGCTGATGTCGACGCCTTCCTCGCCGCCGAGCTCGCCGAGGTAGTTCAGTCGCAGTCCGGCAAGGGCGAAGTCCGCGACGTCGTCCTCTACGGCTTCGGTCGCATCGGTCGTCTGCTCGCCCGCATCCTCATCGACCGGGACGGCGGCACCGGAATGCGTCTGCGCGCGATCGTCGTGCGCCGCAATGGCGACAACGACATCGTCAAGCGCGCCTCCCTGCTGCGCCGCGACTCGGTGCACGGAGCCTTCGACGGCAGCATCGTCGTCGATGAGGAGAACAGCACCATCCAGGCCAACGGCACCCTCATCCAGGTCATCTACTCGAATGATCCCTCGGAGGTCGACTACACGTCCTACGGAATCAACGACGCCATCATCGTCGACAACACCGGAAAGTGGCGCGACGAAGAGGGCCTGTCCAAGCACCTCGCGTGCCCCGGTGCGTCGAAGGTCCTGCTCACTGCTCCCGGCAAGGGCGATGTGAAGAACATCGTCTTCGGAGTCAACGACGACGCGATCCTCGACACGGACACCATCGTCTCGGCCGCTTCGTGCACGACGAACGCGATCACCCCGGTGCTCAAGGCCATCAACGACAAGTTCGGTGTCCGCAACGGCCACGTCGAGACGGTCCACTCGTTCACGAACGACCAGAACCTCATCGACAACTTCCACAAGGGCTCCCGCCGGGGACGCGCGGCCGGCCTCAACATGGTGCTGACCGAGACCGGTGCCGCCAAGGCCGTGGCCAAGGCTCTGCCGGAGCTGGCCGGGAAGCTTTCGGGCAATGCGATCCGCGTACCCACCCCGAACGTGTCCATGGCGATCCTCAACCTCAACCTGGACAACGCCACCACCGTCGACGAGCTCAACACGTTCCTGCGCGAGGTGTCGATGCATTCGCCGCTGCGCAACCAGGTCGACTACGTCACCTCTCCCGAGCTCGTGTCCACCGACCTCGTCGGCTCCAAGCGGGCCGGTGTCGTCGACGGTCTGGCCACGATCGTCGATGAGGACCGCGTCGTCGTCTACGTCTGGTACGACAACGAATTCGGCTACTCCTGCCAGGTCGTGCGCTGCGTGGCCAAGATGGCCAACGTCGACGTCCCGGCATTTCCCTGACATCGCCGAGGCGGCCCACCGAAACGCTCGGATGAGCGCTCGGTGACCGGCTGAGACAGGCGCCCGGAGTCCCACGACTCCGGGCGCCTTCGTCATTCACCTCCGTCGCCATCCCGCACCCTTGGCCGCAAGCTCTACAGTTCGGGCCATAGCCCCGTGGGAAGGACAGAACCTCCCGCAGGAACGAGAGGTTCTGCCGGCGACGAGATGTGCTGATCACTTCCCGGCGTCGGACTCCATGGCCTCGTGCAGCCAGATCGGGGTGAAGGTCGCGAACCGATCCGCCAGCTCATCATCGCTGTCGAGGATGACGGCGAGGCGGTCATCGGCATTGGCCAGCTCATTCGCCCAGATGGGTCCCAGGCAGGCCAACAGCAGACAGGCGATGACGATGGCGCCGGCCAGGATCGGAGTCTGCGCCCACAACAGCATGCCGAACAGGATCCCGACGATGGCGAAGCCGATCGCCACCGCGAGTCCGGCATTGCGCGTCCGCGGACCCTTCGCCCGGGCCGGCCGGGTTGCGGCGATCGAGTCGAGCACGTCCCGGTTGATCCGCGTCCATGCGATGATCGCACCCAGCGCACAGACGATGCCGATCATGATGAGGCTGAATGCGGAGAACAGCAGCACCGCATCGATGTGATCGCCCTGCGCTTGGACGGCGGCCCCGAGTCCGGCGACGAGCATCGCCAGGGCAAGCACCAGCATGCTCAGCAGACGGGCACGGCGCACGGCGATGAGCTCGGCGATCACCCTGGCCAGGAACGCCCGCTGCGCCGCGAGGTCGTCGGCCTGGCTCACCGCACGTACCCGAGCTTCTTGTCCACGATGTGCGGGAACTGCTCCCCGGCCAGATACTGTTCGAACAGGCGATGGAACTGCTCGGCCAATCGCATCCTCCACCCGTCGGTGTCTCCGCTCATATGCGGGGTGATGATGACATTGTCCATCGACCACAGTGGATGATCGGCCGGCAACGGCTCTTCATCGAAGACGTCGAGTCCGGCCCCGGCGATCTGCCCCTCTCGCAGGGCGGTGACGAGCGCGTCGGTGTCGACGGTGTCGCCTCGTCCGACGTTGATGAACACGGCGGTGTCATCCATGGCGGCGAACGCCTCAGCGCCGATGAGCCTCTCGGTCTTCTCCGTCAGCGGTGCGATGTCGATGACCCAATCGAATCCGGCCACATGCTCGGGCAGGGTGGCTGAGTCGATGACCTCGCCGAAGTCGGCGTCGCCGCTGCGGGCTCGCGATCCGGCGCCGGTGATGTCGATGTCGACGGCACTCAGCAGACGGGCGATGCCCCGGCCGATCGCGCCGGTGCCGACGATGAGCGACTTGGTGCCAGCGATATCTCGAGTCGACCGGCGATTCCACTTCCCCTCGGCCTGGTCGGCGAGAGAGCCGATCGAGCCCTTCGCGTGCATGAGGATGTAGCTGAGGACGAACTCGGCGATCGGGCGGTCGAAGATCCCCCGCGCGTTCGTCACCGTCACCGGCGAGTCGACGAGTTCATCGAAGAGGAGCGAATCGACGCCCGCTGCCGCGGCATGGACCCAGTCGAGCCGGTCGGCGCTGCCATAGGCATCCTTGAGCGCCGTGGAGAAGAAGTCCCACATCAGCAGCACATCGGTGCCGGGCAGCGCCTGGGACAGGGTCGATGCCTCGGCGATGCGCAGTTCGATCCCGTCCCGCTCCCCCAGATCAGTGATCAGTTCGGGGATCTCGGTCCCGGGTGAGTTGAGTATGGTCAGTACCGTCATTCCTCGGCTCCTCCGACAGTGGGCTTTCTGCCACACTAACCGATGAAGCCTCGACCGGGGTGGAAACCGACGCGGACGCAGCACCTGCATGCTCTGCTCCGATGTCGAGGTTCTCCCGCTTCGCCGGTTCATTCTTCAGCGTCTGCGCCAGCGGAGTGTTGGGCAGGAAGCAGAGGAAGACGAATCCGAGGACGGCCAGCGGAGCCACCCACAGGAACAGGGGCACGAGGGCGTCGTTGTAGGAGGTGATGATGAGCGAATGCATCGGCTCCGGCAGCTTCGACACGATCTCCGGGGTCAGACCCGTCGAGGAGATCTTGGGCATGTGACCCTGTGGGGCCGCCTTGGCGATCTCCGTGACTCCGGACTTGATGTTGTCCATGAGTCGCTGGGTGAACACGGATCCGATGAAGGCCATGCCGAGGGTGGCACCGACCTGACGGAAGTAGTTGTTCGACGCGGTCGCGGTGCCGACCATCGATACCGGGAAGGCGTTCTGGACGACGAGGACGAGAGTCTGCATGCTCAGGCCCAGTCCGAGTCCGAGCAGCGCCAGGCAGCCGATGGTCTCCCAGGCCGAGCTCTCCGCCTTCAGCTGGGAGAGCAGGACGAGCGAGGCGGCCATGATGAGGATGCCGGTCAGCGGATACTTCTTGTACTTGCCGGTGCGCGAGACGATGAATCCGACCAGAGTCGAGGACACGAGCATGGTGCCCATCATCGGCACCATCATCAGGCCCGCGACGGTGGCGTCGATGCCGTGGACCATCTGCAGGTAGGTGGGCATATAGGAGAGCACACCGAACATGCCGATGCCGACGAAGAGGCCGGCGATCGTGCACAGCAGGAAGTCGCGGTTGGTGAACAGGTGCATCGGGATGACCGGTTCGCTGACCTTGAGTTCGACGAACACGAAGGCGACTGCGGCGACGACTCCGGTGATGATGAGCCCGTTGATCTGCCAGGATCCCCATTCGTAGTCGTGTCCGCCCCAGGCCGAGGTGAGCACGATGCAGGAGGTGACGATGGAGACGAGCGCCATGCCGGCGACATCGATCTTCGGGCGTGGGCCTGCGCCCCTGTCGTGCTTGGGCACCTTGAGGAACACGGCAGCGGCGATGAGGGCGATGATGCCCAGCGGGAAGTTGATGGCGAACGCCCAGCGCCAGCCGGGTCCTTCGGTCAGCCAGCCGCCGATGAGCGGTCCGGCCACCGACGACACGGCGAAGGCCGAGCCCATGATGCCCATGTACTTGCCGCGTTCGCGGGCGGGGACGACGGAGGCGATGATCGACTGCGAGAGGATCATCATTCCGCCTCCGCCGATGCCCTGGAGCACGCGGCCGAAGATCAGCGTCGACATCTCGTTCGCGATGAGGGCGAAGACCGATCCCAGCAGGAAGCAGCAGATCGCGAACATGAACAGCGGCTTGCGTCCGAACAGGTCACCGACCTTGCCGTAGACGGGCATCATGATCGTCGAGGCGAGCATGAATGCGGTGGAGACCCACAGCATCTGGTCGACTCCGTCGAGTTCGCCGACGATGGTCGGCAGCGCGGTGGCCAGCACCGTCTGGTTGAGCGAGAACATGAACATCGCGATCATCAGGCCCACGAAGAGCAGAATGATCGCCGAGGTGGCCATCGGCTCGGTCTGTGAGTCGGGTCCCGCTGTTGCGGAGTTCTTCGAGGTGGTTGCAGGCATCGTCGTCACATCTGTTTCGTGGTTGCTTCTCATCACAGCTTTCGTCATTGCAGTCGGTCCAGAACCTTGCGGAACAGACTCAGGGAGTCTTCGAAGATCGCTTTCGTTCCGCCTTTGTGCTCGACCGCCTCGGGATGGGCTTTGATCACCTGCCCCGCGTGATTGAGCGGGACGCGGCAGAGTTGGGTGAGCATGCGCGCGCTGCGCCAAGCGGATTCCTCGGAGGAGAACTCCTGTCCGAGGTGTCGCAATCGGTCGAGCACGTGGCCGGTGACGATCTCCTCGAGTTCTTCGGCCCGGTCGAAGCTCTTGCTCACGATTTCCGGGTACAGGGCGAAGAGACGGCGACGCCGCGCCGGAAGTTTGGGGTCGACGGAGCCGATGAGCAGCGCTTCGCGGACGAAGCGCGCCGTGTCCTCGGCGAGCGTGTCGAGTCCGGCAGGACTGTGGACGTAGTCGTAGGCAAGGCCTTCGTCGACGCTGACCTCGGGCCCGAGGCCGACGATCGCGTCCTCTTTCGTCTCGAAGTAGTTGAAGAAGGTACGCGTGGACACGCCGGCGTCTGCGGCGATGTTCGCCACGGTGGCGCAGGCCAAGCCGTCTTCGAGGACGCGGGTGATCGCCGCCTCATGGAGGGCATTGCGGGTCAGCCGCGCCTTTTTCGAGCGCAGTGTTTCTTCAACGGGCATAGGTACATTTTGCACCACATGCAAACTTTCACCAACTGCAAATCTGCAATTGTGCACTATTTCACGGTGTGCAGAGTTCTACATGAGCATCTTCAGCCGCGCCCGGTGCTGTTCGAGGGTCTGCAGCTGACCGAGCAGTGCGGCCTGGCCGGCACCGTCAGCAGTGTCCTGGCGCTGCAGTCGGGAGTGGAGCTCCTTGGCGATGCGTTCGAGGTCGTAGTCGAAGAGGCGAGCGACGATCCCGCGGGCGAACCGATCGATCCCGTCTCCCTCGATGACCGGCAGCGGTGTCACGAGCAGCTGGGCCACATAGGGCTTGAGATCCTCGGCAGCGGCGTCGAGCACGCGTTCGGCCCACTTCGACTGAGCCGTGCCGGCTGCCACCAGTCCCCCGGCCTGTTTGATGGCGTCCTGGATCCGCCGGTAGCCGGGGTGTTCGAAGGCCTTCGCGGAAAGCGAGTCGAAGAGCTTCGCATTGACCACCTCCGGATGTTGGAGGGCGACCATGAGAGCCCCCTTCTCCGTCTTCAGCCGAGCGGGGCTGATCGGGGCCGAGAGGTTCGAGACGTCGGGGCGTTCGTCGTAGACGTATTCGATGCTGCGTTCATCGGAGACCTCCCCCGCCGAAGCGGGACCGGGCCCGCGTGCGCCTCCGGACGGGGCGATTCCCGGCTCGGTTCCGGGACCGGTCCCCTGTCCCGAACCTGACCCGTGCCCGGGTCCGGATGTGGCCGGCGACGAGGGTGCGGGTGCGCTCGGTGCCGGCGGTGGGCCGTCGCGGTAGGACGACTGGCGGGCGGGCGCCTCGGCGGTCTGGCGGTTCTGCTTCGGTTGGCGGGCTGCGGTGCGGACGGCGGCCTCCACCTCGTCGATGTCGACGCCGATGCGGCCGGCGACGAACCGGTAGTAGTGGGAGAGGCTGTTGCGATCGCGGATGTCGGTGAGCACATCGGCGGCGGCGCGGACCGCGGAGATCCGGCCTTCGACGGTGTCGAGGTCGAAGCGGGAGATCGCGGTGGTGATGACGAACTCGAAGAGCGGCTTGCACTCGTCGATGAGTTCGCGCAGGGCCGCGTCGCCCTTCTGCATTCGCAGATCACAGGGGTCGAGGCCGTCGGGTTCGACGGCGACGAAGGTCTGGGCGGTGAACAGGTTCTCGAATTCGAAGGCCTTGAGCGCGGCCTTCTGACCGGCGGCGTCACCGTCGAAGGTGAAGATCACCTGCCCGGTCGGGTCATCGCCGAGGAGCCGTCGGATGATCTTCACGTGTTCGGCGCCGAAGGCCGTTCCGCACGTGGCCACGGCCTGGTCGACTCCGGCGAGATGGGCGGCCATGACGTCGGTGTAGCCTTCGACGACGACGACGCGTTTGGTCTTCGCGATCGACTTTTTCGCCAGGTCGAGTCCGTAGAGGACCTGGTTCTTGTGATAGAGAGCGGTCTCCGGAGTGTTGAGGTACTTCGGTCCCTTGTCATCGTCAAAGAGTCGGCGAGCACCGAAGCCGATGGTCCGGGACGTCATGTCCTTGATCGGCCAGATCACACGTCCACGGAACCGGTCGTAGATTCCGCGACCGCCCTCGCTGGCCAGACCTCCGGCGAGGATCTCCTCATCGGTGAAGCCGGCCTTGTGCAGATGATTCGTCAGGGCATCCCAGGATTTCGGGGCGAAGCCGATGCCGAACTCTCGACTCGACTCGGCGGGGAAGCCGCGGCCGGAGAGGAACTCGCGGCCGATCTGTCCGGCCTCGGATTGCAGAGCCTGGGCGAAGAAGCGCCCCGCGACCTCGTGCATCTCCAGCAGCCGCTGCCGGCGACTCGCCTGCTCCCGGTCCGGTCCCTTCCCGTCCTCGTAGCGCAGGTGCATTCCGGCCTTGCCGGCCAGCGTCTCGACGGCTTCGACGAAGCTGAGCTGCTCGACCTTCTGCAGGAAGGTGAATACGTCTCCGGACTCTCCGCAGCCGAAGCAGTGGTACATCCCGACCTGCGGTCGCACGGTGAATGACGGGGTCTTCTCGTCGTGGAAGGGGCACAGGCCCTTGAGCGATCCGATCCCCGCGGTCTTGAGGGTGACGAATTCCCCGATCACCTCGTCGATGCGCGTGCGGCTGCGCAGTTCGTCGATGTCCTCGCGTTTGATGAGTCCGGCCATGGTCTAGAGCCGATCCTCCGCTCCGGCGTTGAGGTGGTGGTACAGGGCCCAGGCGGAGTGGTCGGTCAGGGACGCGATCTGGTCGACGATGACGCGCAGCCGTGCCGCGTCGTCGGCGGCCTCGGCGTGATCGGCGCGGAACATCGGGTCGAGTTTGTTCGGTGAGTGCCAATACCAGTCGGCGAGTTCGTTGATGACTGCGGCCTGGATGTCGTGGAGCCGCAGCCGATCCTCGGCGACCATCACCGTGAGTGTGGCCATGCCCTTGAGCACGGCGATCTCGACGGTGGTCGCCTCGGGTACGACGAGCGAGGCCGAGTACCGCGCGAGCGGCTCCCACCCGAATTCCTCACGCGTCGCGGATTCCGCGGCTCCGACGAAGCGCCCGATGAGCTGACTGGTCATGTGTTTGAGACCGGCCTGAGCACGTCGGGATCCGTCGAAGACCTCCTTGGGCCAGTAGGCGGCGGCCTGCAGGCGGCCGAGCGCCTTGTCCATCTCCGCGTCGGTGGTCTCCGGCAGATACCACTGGCGGGTGATCTCGAAGAGTTCGGTGCGGCGGCTCTCGGCGGCGAAGTCGGCGAGGTCGAGGTGGCCTGCGACGATGGCGTCCTCGACGTCGTGGACGGAGTACGAGATGTCGTCGGCTAAGTCCATGACCTGGGCTTCGATGCATTTCTGGCCGTTGTCGATGCCGTCGCGGTAGAAGTCGAAGACGGCCCTGTCGTCATCGTAGACACCGAATTTGCGGACACCGGAGTCGCGGCGACCGGCCGTGGCTTCGTCTCGCGGCCACGGGTACTTCGTCAGGGCGTCGAGGCTCGCGCGGGACAGGTTGAGACCGGCCGGGCGGCCGTCGTCGGCGATGACCTTCGGTTCGATGCGGGTGACCAGGCGCAGGGTCTGGGCGTTGCCTTCGAAGCCGCCGATGTCGGCGCACAGGGCATCGAGGATCGTCTCTCCGTGGTGGCCGAAGGGCGGGTGTCCGAGGTCGTGGGACAGGCAGGCGGTGTCGACGATATCGGGATCGCAGCCGAGGTAGCGGGCGAGTTCGCGTCCGACCTGGGCAACTTCGAGGGAGTGAGTCAGCCGGGTGCGGACGAAGTCGTCCGTGCCCGGGGACACGACCTGGGTCTTCGCGCCGAGGCGGCGCAGGCCTGAGGAGTGAAGGACGCGGGCACGGTCGCGTTGGAAGGCCGAGCGTCGTGGATTCTTCGCCGGTTCGCTCACCCACCGTTCCTCGTCCCAGGGCGAGTAGACCGCCACGGTACCCGTCCGCACCGAGGTGTGCGGGTGAGTGTCGAAGGGCATTCTCATCCTCCTGAGATGTCGAGTTCGGCCTCCGACAGCAGCGACTTCCCGCTGGGATCGAAGATGCGGGAGTCCAGCCAGCCTTCGGGCAGGTGCGGCTTCTTCGGCCGGGTGGTCCGACCGCGGGACCCTTCGGCGGCTTCTCCCGGGTACGGGGCATTCTTGTCGAGCTGGTCGAGCAGTCCGGCGAGCTCCTCCAGGGAGGACACCATGGCCAGCTGACTGCGCAGCTCTCCTCCGACTGGGTAGCCCTTGAAGTACCAGGCGATGTGTTTGCGCAGGTCACGAACGCCGAGGAATTCGTCCTCGAAATGGTCGACGAGGTATTCGCCGTGTTTGTACACGGCCCGAGCCACCGCGGCGAGGCCGGGACGGTGGCGTTCGTCGCTGCCGCCCAGCGCATTCGCGAGGTCGCCGAACAGCCACGGCCGCCCCTGGCAGCCGCGGCCGATGACGACGCCGTCGCAGCCGGTCTTGGCCATCATGTCCAGGGCATCCTCGGCGGCGAAGATATCGCCGTTGCCGAGCACCGGAACGGTGTCGCCGAGGTGGTCCTTCAGCCGGGCGATCGCGTCCCAGTCCGCGGTGCCCGAGTAGAGATCGGCGGCGGTGCGGCCGTGCAGGGCGACGGCGGCGACGCCGGCGTTGCGAGCGGTCTCGGCGGCGTCGAGGAACGTCGTGTGATCGGCATCGATGCCCTTGCGCATCTTCACGGTCACGGGCACGTCCCGGCGGGCCGCCTCGGTGACGGCCGTTGTCACGATGGACGTGAACAGGTCCTGCTTCCACGGCAGCGCGGATCCGCCGCCCTTGCGCGTGACCTTGGGGACGGGGCAGCCGAAGTTGAGGTCGATGTGGTCGGCCCGATCTTCCTCGACGAGCATCCGCACGGCCTGGCCCATGGTCACCGGGTCGACTCCGTAGAGCTGGACGGAACGCGGGGTCTCATAGGGTTCGTGGTGGATGATCCGCATCGTCTTCGGGCTCCGCTCGACCAGCGCCCGGGTGGTGACCATCTCGGTCACATACAGTCCTGCCCCGTATTCGCGGCACAGTCGGCGGAAGGCGGTGTTCGTGATCCCGGCCATGGGCGCGAGCACGACGGGCGAGGACAGCTCGATGGGCCCGATGCGCAGGGCTGTTTCGGGCTTCGGGGATGCGGTTTCTGGGGCAGGGCTGATGACACTCACGCAACCATTATCCCAGTCAAGTCAAAATCGCACATTCGCCTGCTTCTCCTCACCTGTTCACGCCCGGAATCCGTGCCGCTGCGGACGCGCTCCTCCCCCGTGGCGTCGACTCATATGTTCACATCAACTGATTCGGAGCGCAGAAATTCCCGCACGTCCCATTCGGTGTCGACGGAGAGTTCGGAGGCGAGTCGGTCGTCGTGGGTGACGATCACCATCGCACCGCCGAATCCTTCGAGAGCGGTCACCAGCGCTTCGAGCGATGACAGGTCGAGATTGTTGCCCGGTTCGTCGAGGATGAGCAGCTGCGGCGCCGGATCCTGGAGGAGTCCTGAGGCCAAGGCGACGCGGAACCGCTCCCCTCCGGACAGGGTCCGGCAGATCTGGTCGGTGCGTCCGGCACGCAGTCCCATGGCCGCGAGCACTTCGTGGACGCGGTGCGGGTCGAGCTGCGGATTGCCCGATCGCACCGCTTCCATCACCGTCAGCTCTCCCGGCAGTCGGTACTGCTGGTCGAGGTGGGCTGTCGGGGCGGCGACGGTGATGTCGAGGTCGCCGAAGAGTTCGGCGACCGGCGGGCCGCCGCTGTCCGTAGCACGGTCATCTGCGGCGCCACCGTCTGAGGCACGGCCGTCCGCGGCCGCCAGGATCGCCGCCAGCAGGGTCGATTTCCCGGCCCCGTTCGGTCCGGTCAGTCGGATCCGTTCCGGCCCGACGATCGTCTGTGGTCGCTCGGACTTCGCCGAGGCGGCTGTGGAGATCTCGAGGACCCGCTTGGTCGAATGGACCTGGGTGTCGGGCAGGTCGAGGCGGACGCTCGATGTCCGACGCAGGGCATCCTTGGCAGCGGTGAGTTCGTCCCAGGCCGCCGCCTCGTCGGCGGCTTTGTCGCCACGCCGTTTGGCCGCTGACTTCTCGGCGAAGTTCGTCAGCCCGTTCATGACGATCTTCGGTCGACGTTTGCTCTCCTTATCCCTCTTGGCTTTCCGGGCGGCTCGTGCGAGCTTCGTCTCCAGTTCGATCCGCTGTCGCTTTTCGACCTCGTGGGACTTCTTCGCATCGGTGACCTTCTGCTGCTTGGCTTCCTCTTCAGCGGCGACCATGGCTTCGTAGTCATCGAAGTTCCCTCCGTAGACGCGCAGCCGGTCGGTCATCTCGATGATCGAGTTCATCTGGGTCAGCAGAGTTCGGTCGTGGGAGATGACGAGGGTCGGTCCGCGGCGTTCCGTGAGCAGCGTCGTCAGCAGCGCCCGCCCATCCTCGTCGAGGTTGTTGCTCGGTTCGTCGAGGATCAGCCAGGCGTCGCCGACCAGCGCCGCTCGGGCCAGTCCGATGCGTGTGGCCTGCCCGCCGGAGAAGCTGCTCAGGTTCCGGTCAAGGTCGCTCGGGCTCAGGTGCAGACCGAGTTCGGACAGGGCCGCCAGGGCACGCTCCTCGATGTCCCAGTCATCGCCGATGAGGTCGAAGTCGGAGCCGGTCGCCTCTCCGTCCAGGGCGCGGCGCAGAGCTCGTCGAACGGAGACGATGTCCAATGCGGAATCGACCCGCCGCGTGGAATGCGGCAGCAGCTGATCGATGTAGACCGCACCGTCGGTGCCCGTGACGGTTCCCGCCGAGGCGCGCAGGCTACCTGCGAGAATTCGGGCGAAGGTGGATTTGCCGATCCCGTTGTCGCCGACCAATCCGACGAGGTCAGCAGGGATGGTGGCGGTGAGTCCGGAGAAGATCTCGGTATCGTCGCCGAGGCGGAAGTCCAGTTCGGACACAGTGATTGCTGCAGGCATGAGGATCCTCATTTCGTGTACGCAGAAGCGCTGCGGGTCCGTGGCACCCGCAATTCACGGCATGAGGATTCACTTCACTTGAGCGACGTCCTTGATCGGAAATGGGACATTCCCATGATCGCCGAGGCGATACGTCCGGTCAACCCCACCCCTTCTTGCTACCTGACGGCGGCCCAGCAACCTGGCGCGAGGTTGTTGGGCGCATCAGGTAGTAAGAAGGGGGCGGGTCAGACGATGATGAGCATGAGTTCGGCGGGTTCGTCGTGGGGGTTGGCCAATTGATGCGGCACGTCGCCGGGAGCTTGGGCGCAGTCGCCGGCATGCAGGTCGTACGACGGTCGATGGTGACGATCTCGATGCTGCCCTTGAGGACGAAGAAGCTCTCCCGCGATCCACTGCGGTGCGCGGCGAAAGCTGAGGTCTCGCTGCGCGGGTCGAGGCGGTAGTGGACGACGTCCATGTTCTCGATCGCCGACGGCAGATCCCGGCGCCAGACCCCTTTCCCGAAGGTCGAGGACGTGGGGATCGCCTCGCTGCGGGTGATGGTGACTTCCGGCGCGGCCAGCAGTTCGCCGACGTCGACGCCCAGGGCACGGGAGAGTCCCATGGCATTCGAGACCGATGTGTCCTGCTCTCCTCGTTCGATCTTCGACAATGCGGCCCGGGACAGTCCGGCCCGAACCGCGAGTTCGTTGAGGGTGAGGTTGTTGAACTTGCGCCGTGCTCTGATGCGGGCGCCGAAGACACGTGCGCCGAGATCCTCTTCTTTCACCATTGGAGCATCATATTCTATTCTTGGATCATAGAATCGCATCTCACAAAGGAAACTTGACTCCATGGCGGCAGTGCTGGCTCTCACCCCGATCCTCATTGCCATCCTCCTGCTCCTGCTCAAGCAGAGTTCCTGGGTCGCGGCCCTGGCGGGAGCCGTGCTCGCGGCCGTTCTCGTCGCCTTCGTCTTCCCCACCCCCGCCTCGGTGCTGGTGGAATCGGGGATCGACTACTTTCCGCTCATCCTCGAGGTCGCGCTCATCCTGCTCTTCGGCATGCTGCTCGCCCGACTGCTCGAGTCCGCCGGGTCGATGTCGCAGATCTCCTCCTGGGTCGAATCCCTGTCGCCGGGTCGGCCCCTCGGGGTCGCGCTCGTCGTGTTCGGGATCGTGCCCTTCGCGGAGTCGGTCACCGGCTTCGGCATCGGCGTCACCGTCGGGGTGCCGATCCTGCGCCATCTCGGGTGCACTCTGCGGCAGTCGGCGATCCTCGGCCTCCTCGGCCTCATCGCCGTTCCGTGGGGCGCCCTGGGTCCGGGCACTACCGTCGCGGCGGCGCTGGCCGGACTCGACGTCGACGAGCTCGGTCTGGCCACGGCGTGGATCAATGCGCTCCCGGTGATCATCGTCGCGATCGCGGTGGTCGCGATCATGCGCCCCTCTCCCGTCTCGGCGCTGGGGATCATCGGCGCCGGCGCACTCATGTGGGCGGGGATCCTCACCTCCAGCTACGTCATCGGTATGGCCCCCTCGGGGATCATCGGATCACTCATCGTCATCCTCGTCGTCGGTGCGCTGTTCATGATCCGCAAACGGACCACGGGGCTGACGCGCAGCCTCGGCGTGGCGGTTCTGCCCTACGGGGTGCTCACGATCGGACTGCTGTTGGCTCGCACCCTGCATTCGGCACTGCCCTCGGCTGTCACGCAGATCATCGCCTCTCCCCCGTTCTGGCTGGCGGCCGCCTGCCTCATCGCCGCGATCACTGTCGAGGGCAGGCGCAGCGTCTCCATCGCGGCCGTGCGCTCCTGGGTTCCCATCGGGGTGGGCACGGCCGCGTTCATGCTCATGGGCTGGATCATGACGACGACGGGAATGAGCGAGTCGATCGGCGGACTGCTGCCGGCAGGGCTCGTTCTGCTCACTCCGTGGCTGAACTCCATCGGCGCGGTGCTCACCGGGTCGAACACGGGGGCGAACTCGATGTTCACCGGCACCCTGACCGCCGTCGCCGCTTCGTCTCACGACTCGGCACTGCCGGTGGTCGCGGCCGGAAACGCGGCCGGTTCATTGGCGGCCCTCGCTGCTCCTCCCCGGGTGGCCATGGCCGTGCAGATCGCGGATTCGTCGGCGGCCGCCTCGGCGCGGGACATCTCCTGGGTGCAGGGCCGGGCGCTCGCAGTGGCCGGGATCAACGCCCTGGCCCTCGGCCTGTGGATCCAGTTCTTCGCCTGAGGGTCGTTCGGTGCGCGTCTCAGACGCGGATGATCTCACGGGGGAAGTTCGTGAACGGTTCGCAGCCGATGTCGGTGATGAGCACCGGTTCGGACAGTTCGATTCCGTAGCCGTTCATCCACATTCCGCCGATGAGGTGGAAGGTCATTCCCGCCTCGAGGATCTGGTCATCCTCGGTGCGGATCGAGATCGTCCGCTCGCCCCAGTCCGGCGGGTAGCCGATGCCGATCGAGTAACCCAACCGGCTGGGTTTCTCCAGTCCCGACAAGGCGAGCACACGATTCCAGGTGCGGGCGAGTTCTGCGGTGGGCACATCGGGTGCGGCGACTTCGAGAACCGCAGACAGCGCCTCGGCGACGACGCCTTCGAGGCGCACGAGCTCCTGCTTGGGGCGGCCGGTCACCGCGGTGCGCGCCAGCGGGACATGGTAGCGACGGTGGACTCCGGCGAGTTCGATGCTCACCGATTCGTCGGCGACGAACTTCCGGTCGGTCCAACTCAGGTGCGGTGTGTCCGCACTTTCGCCGGTGGGCATGAGCGGCACGATCGAGGGATAGTCACCCCAGATTCCGTCACCGCCTCTGGTCTGGGCCTCGGAGATCGCCGCGGCCACCTCGTTCTGGCCGACACCGACGCCGATTGTGCCCAGCGCCGCATCCATGGCCGCGGTGGTCACTTTTGCGGCCTTGCGCATGAGCTCGATCTCGGCCGGGGATTTGACCGCGCGGATCCAGTTGACGAGTTCGAAGCAGTCGACGAGACGCCATTCGGGCACCCCGTTGACGAGTGCTCGGAAGCCTCGCGGGGAGAAGAAGTGCGAGTCCATCTCGACGCCGACGGGCATGGTCGAGGCACGGGCGACCTCCCACCGCTGGCGCAGGGCGAAGGCGACCCAGTCGAAGGGGTGGATATGGGGCCTCTGCACATAGCGTTCGGGATAGCCGACGATGTCTTCGGGCGGCAGCCATGAGGTGTGCGAGGCTCCGCGGGCGTCCATATCGCGCATGAACAGCGTCATGGGCCCCGAGGAGGGCACGAAGAGCAGCTGCGGGGTGTAGAAGGACCACGCGTTGTATCCGGTGAGGTAGTAGATGTTCGCCGGGTCGGTGACGATGAGCGCGGCCAGGCCCTGATCGAGCATGCGATTGCGCACCGAGGCGATCCGACCGAGGTATTCCTCGGCGCTGAACGACAGTTCGTTCGCGCCGATCGTGTCGACCTCGCCGGGAACGGGCTGCGGGCGGGCTTTGACCTCTTTGCCGGCCTGCCCCTGCTCGGCTCCGGGACGCATCCCGTACACATCCGGGCGATTATCCTCGCCACCGTAGAACAGCTCACCCTCATTCATGATCCCAGTGTGGTGATCCTGTTCACACACTGTCAATCACTGTCGATGCGCGTGTTGTCGACGGCGTGTCGAACCGCGCGTCGGCGGGGATCGGCGGCCATCTGAAACCGAGTTCCGGACGGTCCGCGAACTGCGGATCCGGGCGCCCGCGATACCGTCGCCTGCACACGGATACTCGTCGGTCACCTCGGCGATCTCTGACGAATCCAGAACCAAACTTTTTCAGTTTCGACGGAATTCGCATACGAAACAGCGCATTTCAGCAGATTCGGTGATAGATTGACCTGAGACGCACATCACGGAGGTGAAGAATGGACCCGCTCCTGCCGAACGGCAGCGGTTCCCGACTCGGGAATCTCGACGAGAAATCTAAGGCGATCATCGTCGAACTGCAGCACGACGGAAGGAAATCCTATTCGGCCATCGGCAAGTCCGTCGGCCTGTCCGAGGCCGCCGTGCGCCAGCGGGTGTCGCGGCTCATCGACTCGGGCGTCATGGAGATCGTCGCCGTGACCGACCCCCTGAGTCTGGGATTCGCACGACAGGCGATGGTCGGGCTGAAGGTCCGCGGGGACATCTCCGCGGTCGCCGAGAAGCTGCACGACTACGACGAGATCGACTATCTCGTCGTCACCGCCGGTTCGTTCGACCTCCTGGTCGAGATCGTGTGTGAATCGGATCGGCATCTGATCGAGTTCGTCAATGAGGAGCTCCGCTCGATCGATGCCGTCGTGGATACGGAGCTCTTCATGTACCTCTCACTCGAAAAGCAGAAATACAACTGGGGGACGCGATGACAGACAATGTCACCAGGGCCGGCACTCCTTATCAGGATGCCATCCGCAACAACGTGTGGATGCATATGTCACCACACCAAGCACTGTTCAACGGTGGTGAGGCGCCGGTCATCGTACGCGGCGAAGGCCACCACATCTTCGATGACAAGGGCAAGAAGTACCTCGACGGTCTCGCCGGCCTGTTCACCGTCCAAGTGGGCCACGGTCGTGAGCAGATCGCCAAGGCGATGTACGACCAGACGCTGAAGCTGCCCTTCATGCCGTTGTGGTCGTATGCCCACCCGCAGGCGATCGAGGTCTCGGAGCGTCTGGCCGGCTATGCGCCGGGCGACCTCAACCGGGTTTTCCTCACCTCCGGCGGCGGCGATTCGGTCGAATCGGCGATGAAGCTGGCGAAGAACTACTTCAAGCTCGTCGGCAAGCCCGGCAAGCACAAGATCATCTCCCGCGCCACCGCTTACCACGGCACCCCGCACGGTGCACTGTCGGTGACCTCACTGCCGGGGCTGCGTGAGCAGTTCGCTCCTTTGGTCCCCGGCGCTCATAAGGTGCCGAACACGAACTTCTACCGGGCACCGGAGCACCTCGCCCATGACGAGAAGGCCTTCGGTCGGTGGGCCGCCGATCGCATCGGCGAGGCCATCGAGTTCGAGGGCGCCGACTCCGTCGCCGCCGTCTTCCTCGAACCCGTGCAGAACTCCGGCGGCTGCTTCCCGCCGCCCCCCGGATACTTCGAGCGGGTCCGCGAGATCTGCGACGAACATGACGTGCTGCTGGTCTCGGACGAGACGATCTGCGCCTACGGCCGCATCGGCGACATGTTCGCCTGCAACGACTTCGGCTATGTCCCGGACATCATCACCTCGGCCAAGGGCATCACCTCCGGCTATGCGCCGCTGGGTGCGATGATCGCCTCCGATCGTCTCTTCGAGCCCTTCGGCCCCGGCGGCGATGAGACCTTCTACCACGGCTACACCTTCGGCGGTCACCCCGTCGCCTGTGCCGCCGCGATGGCGAACTTCGACGTCTTCGAAGAGGAGAAGCTCAACGACCACGTGCACGAGAACGCTGCGGCGTTCAAGTTCACGCTCGAGAAGCTCAAGGACCTGCCGATCGTCGGCGACGTCCGCGGTGAGGGATTCTTCTACGGAATCGAACTCGTCAAGGACAAGGACACGAAGGAATCGTTCACCGAAGAGGAATCCGAGCGGATTCTCAAGAACTTCGTGTCGGCGAAGATGTACGACAGCGGTCTGTACTGCCGCGCCGATGACCGCGGCGACCCGGTCATTCAGCTCTCGCCTCCGCTGACCGTCGGTCAGAACGAGTTCGACGAGATGGAGCAGATCATCCGCGGCGTCCTGCAGGAAGCCTGGACAATGTTCTGACCTCCTATTGCTACCTGACGGCGGCTCAGCAACCTCGCGCGAGGTTGCTGGGA
>NZ_JBNFOL010000037.1:0-32299 GCF_057364765.1 Brevibacterium sp. LAARM3_SD1
TCCCAGCAACCTCGCGCGAGGTTGCTGAGCCGCCGTCAGGTAGTAATGGAGGGGTGCTGCGGGGTCGGGGCAGGGTCAGGAGCGGCGTCGGCTGTGGCGGATCATGTCCGTGCACAGCAGGACCACGGCGATCCAGATGACGAAGAAGCCGACCCAGCGGGTCGTTGACATCATCTCTCCGAGCACCGTGACGCCGAGGGTGAATTGGATGGTCGGGGTGAGGTATTGGAGCATGCCCACCCAGGACAGGGGGATGCGGCGGGCGGCGGCGCTGAAGAGGATGAGCGGGATCGCGGTGGCCGGGCCGGTGATGATGATGACGAAGACGTGCCAGCCGCCGAAACCGGTGAACGTCTGCAGTCCCAGCGAGCCGAGGAAGATGAGGTAGATCGCCGAAGGCACGGCGAGGACGAGGCTTTCGACGGCCATGCCCTCGAGCGCGCCGACACGGCTGCCGACCTTGTTCTTCACCAGTCCGTAGAGTCCGAACGACAGGGCAACGGTGAATGCGAGATAGGGGACGCGGCCGAGGCCGATGCCGACGATGATGACGGCGAGCAGGCCGAAGCCCACGGCGGTCCACTGCAGCGGGCGCAGCTTCTCGCCGAGGAAGATGACGCCGAGTCCGATGGAGATGAGCGGGTTGAGGTAGTAGCCCAGGGAGATCTCGACGAGTTGGTTGGTTTCGACCCCGTAGATGAATGTCGTCCAGTTGATGGCGATGAGTACGGATGCCAGAAGCAGGAGGCCGAAGAGCCGCGGTGAGCGCAGAATCTGCCAGGTGCGGAGGAATCCGCCGGTGAAGACGAGGAGGATGGCGCAGAAGCCCAGCGACCAGATGACTCGGTGGGAGACGAGTTCGAGGGCGCCGGTGGGGGCCGCGGCGGCGAAGAGCAACGGCATCACACCCCACAGCAGGTAGGCGGAGAATCCGTTGATCAGGCCGGCACGGCGGATTGCGCTCTCATCGGGGGCAGGGTTCTGGCTCACAAGCTTCAGTCTAATGAGGGCGGGTAGCCGGGGGAGACGTCCGGGCCGCGGTGAGACGAGGCCAGGTGGAGGGCTGTCGTCTGGCCGGTCGAACGGCGGTGATGCGAGTTTGGTCACGTCATTGTAAGGATGACCTACATTGACGATAGACTCGGTGGGACTGAAAAGAGAGGTGTGAGAATGACTCGTCCCTTCCGGGTGGCCATCGTCGGCGCCGGTCCTGCTGGGATCTACGCGGCCGATCTCATGACGAAGGCGGAGCGTGATTTCGATCTGAGCATCGATCTCTTCGACCGTCTGCCGACTCCCTTCGGACTCGTCCGCTACGGAGTCGCCCCCGACCACCCGCGGATCAAGGGCATCATCAACGCCCTGATCAAGGTCCTCGACCGAGGCGACATCCGCCTGTTCTCCAACGTCGAGTACGGAGTCGACCTCCACCTCGAAGAGCTCACCGACCGCTATGACGCGGTGATCTTCTCCACCGGCTGCTTCGTCGATGCCGCACTCGATCTGCCCGGCATCGATCTTCCCGGATCCTATGGTGCCGCTGACTTCGTCAACTGGTACGACTCGCATCCTGACGTCTCGCAGTCCTGGCCGTTGGACGCCGAACGCGTCGCCGTCATCGGCAACGGCAATGTCGCCCTCGACGTCGCCCGTGTGCTGGCGAAGCAGGCCGACGATATGCACACCACGGAGATCCCCGACCACGTGTATGAGGGGCTGAAGTCCTCGAAGGTCACCGACGTCCACATCTTCGGTCGCCGCGGACCCGCCCAGGCGAAGTTCACCCCGTTGGAGCTGCGTGAGCTCGGCGCCGTCAAGGACGTCGACCTCATCGTCTACCCGGAGGACTTCGAGTTCGACGAAGGGTCGATGCAGGCGATCGAGTCGAGCAACCAGACCAAACAGGTCGCGAAGACGCTCACGGACTTCACCATGCGCGAACCCACCGGAGCGAAGCGACGCCTCCACCTGCACTTCCTGCACGCACCGGTCGCCATCCTCGGCGAGGACCAGGTGACGGGGCTGCGCACCGAACGCATGGAACTCGACGGCTCCGGCGGTGTCAACGGCACCGGCAGCTTCCACGACTGGGAGATCGATGCGGTCTACCGTGCCGTCGGATACGCGGGCACTCAGCTGCCGCAGCTGCCTTTCGACGATCGCAAGCGTGTGATCCCGAACCACGAAGGACGCGTCGTCGACTCCGCTGATCAGTCGCAGGCCGCCGAGGCAGACGTCGTTCAGGGTGTCTACACCACCGGATGGATCAAGCGCGGCCCCGTCGGCCTCATCGGCCACACGAAGGGCGATGCGCTCGAGACCATCGGCCACATCCTCGACGACCGTGCCGCCGGGGTGCTCACCGATCCGGTGTACCCGGACGAATCGGCCATCGTCGAACTCCTCGAATCCAAGGGCGTCGACTACGCCGATTGGGAGGGCTACCACCGCGTCGAATCGGCCGAGAAGGCCGCCGGCGAGGTCGAAGGCCGTGAGCGGATCAAGCTCGCCACCCGTGAGGCGATGCTCGCCGAGGCGCGCGGACACGTCACCGCCGAATCCGTCGGCCAGCCCTGCGCAGGCAACTGAAAAGTTCAAAGCAGTTCGCGCCGTTCGAGCGCCATGCATGACTGCGGCGCCTCTAGGGGCGGAGGCACCCGCACCGTCAGTGCTGTGCCCTACACCTCGCGACATATCCTCCACTCCGGTGGCCACCAGGCACCGGCAGTGACTTCTCTTCCCGATGCAACGGGTGGACGAGTCGCTGCCGGCGTCTGATGCTTCCACCGCGTAGAGTCGGAGACGTCCAGACTACGCCAGCGCACACCAAGTCACGCCCGCGCGCAGCAGATCGCACCAGCGAGCGTGGACCATTGCGCTGAAGGCCGGCAGGGGAGACCGCGTGAGAAACGAATCGCAGCTCAAGACGATCGTCGAACGTGCCTATGCCGAACGGCTCAACGCTTGGCAGACGGCGGCGGTGCGGATCAAACACTGGCTGACCGAACAGCAGAAGGGCCTGCTCAAGGACAAGGACATCTCCCGCCTCGACGTCGACGGTCATCGGATCAAGGACGCGGCACGGACCCTGGCGAAGCTGACGGAGAAGACCGACGACGATCCGGATCTGACGATCACCTCCGCCGAGGATGTCGAAGACCAGATCCGCGACATCGTCGGCGTCAAGGTGCTGTGCAAATCACCGCGTGATCAGTCGATGATGTTCGCCGCGCTGCGCGATCCCGATCAGCTGGGCGCGTTCGAACTCATCGAGTGGAAAGACTATACGGACCCGCCGAAGGCCAGCGGCTATCGCGCCTGCCACGTCATCCTGCGCATCCCGTCTGACCAAGGGCCGCCGGTCTTCGCCGAGATCCAGGTCAAGACCCGGCTCCAGGACGCCTGGAGCGAACTGACCCATGAGGACATGTACAAACCCGGCGCTGCGATGAAGCCGAGCAAGCTGCACGGCGAGTTCGCCCGTGCCATGGCGAACATGCTCGCGACCGTCGATGACATGGCCGATACCCTGGCCGTCGAGCTCACCGCGCTGACGAACCCGGAACCCGTCGTCGAGCTCGACGAACTGCGGGAACAGGACACGGGCATCGCGTCCGGGTCCGCGCGACCGGCCCGAAATACGCGCTCGCCGTCGACGGCTCGGGACGGCAGGGTCTCATCCCAGCCTTCGCCATCCGTCGCCTCAGCGGCCAGAAGGGCACCATCAAGGTCAACGATTTCATCCACCTCGACGATCGCCTCCGGGCCAGTGTCGAAGAGGACTCGAAGGGTCTGTACTACATCCCGCTCGAGCTCCCCGAACACTGACCCGCTTCTTGCGGGCTAGGACGTCAGGGGAGATGACAACGCCGCCCGGTCCGCGCTCAGGAGCGCGGACCGGGCCGGCGTGGGGTGATCGAGATCAGCGGTAGTTCGTGAACTGCAGGTCGACGTCGAGGTCCTGTCCCTTGAGCAGAGCGATGACTTCCTGCAGGTCGTCACGCTTCTTCGAGCTCACGCGCAGCTCGTCGCCCTGGATCTGGGTCTTGACCCCCTTAGGACCCTCGTCGCGGATGATCTTCGAGATCTTCTTCGCATTGTCCTTGTCGATGCCCTCCTTGAGGGACGCATCGATGCGGTACTCCTTGCCGGAGGGGTACGGCTCTCCGTCCTCCAGGGACTTCAACGAGATTCCGCGCTTGACCAACTTCGACTGGAACACGTCGAGGATGGCCTTGACTCGGTCCTCGCTGTTGGCTTTCAGCTGCACGGCTTCGCCACTCCAGGCGATCGACGCATCGGTGCCGCGGAAATCATAGCGGGAGTTGATCTCCTTCGCGGCCTGATTGAGCGCGTTGTCGGCCTCCTGCCGGTCGACCTTGCTGACGATGTCGAATGAGGATTCGCTGGCCATGAATGCTCCTTAGTCTGCGATCGTTGATGCCCGATGGAAACGGGCTCGGCTGTTGAGTCCGAGTCTAGTCGAGGCCCCGAACTGTGATCTGCGTCTACCGAGTTGGAGATTCGGGTCCGAGCCTTGTATTCTTTTCAGGTGCTCATCGAGCGCTGACTGCGGCAGATTGCCCGAGCGGCCAAAGGGAGCTGACTGTAAATCAGCCGGCATTGCCTTCATAGGTTCGAATCCTATATCTGCCACGCAGAAGGAAGCGGCCCCGTGACTTGTGGAAACACAAGACGCGGGGCCGCTTTCGTTGTCTCGCGGCACGACGTCGGGAAAATGGGTCGCATTCGGACATCTGCGCAAAAATCTAGGTCAGCATCGGACCTTTCCAGCCCCGGAGAATATCCGATGGTGACCTAATTTTTGGGCAGCGGTCGATCGCATTGAAGTCCTTGCGGACCGCGTGCCGCGACGCCTACCGTGTGAGGACATGACGCGGATCAGGACGTCGGTCGCGACCCGGATCCGCCCGAGGAGAGGCGAGACGATGAGCGAGGATCCGAGTGACGAAGAATCGCCTCAGCGCTTGAATTCGCTCGAGGACCGCAACGCTGTCGTCGAATCCGCTCTCGACCGAGCTATCAAGCGCGGGGACTTCGACGATCTGCCGGGCCTCGGCAAACCGCTGACCGGTCTGCACGGCTCATCCGATCCCGACTGGTGGATCAAGCAGAAGATGGATTCCGAGGGCATCAACGGTGTCGCTCCGGCCGCCTTCCAGCTGCGCAAGGAGAACGCCGTCCTCGAGGACACCGTCGACGCCTTCACCGAAGAATCTGACGTCCGCGACTACCTCGCCGGCTTCAATGCCCGGGTGCGGGAAGCCGTGATGGATCTGCGCGAGGGCCCGCCCGTGTTCACTCCGCCCCGCGACGTGGAGAAGGAGGTCGCCGCATGGCGGCGGCGTCGGAATGCGAAGAAGAACGACTCCGTCACCGAGGCGGAACCGGGGGATCCCGAGGCGGAACCGGAAGATCAGCCCGCCGATCCGGAGTCGGTGGGCTCACCTCGGCGATGGTGGAATCGTTTCCGTCGCTGATGCGGGATCGGGCATCGGCCGCCACACCAACTGAAGTCCGCCGCGCACGTCGCACCGCGTGACGCCGCACCGCGTGACGCCGCACCGCACGCTTGCGGCTAGTCCGTGTGCGTCTCCTTCGCCAGGCGTTCGACCGCCAGGTGGGCCAGGAGCGCCGCCTGATCGCCGAGCACCGAATCGTCGAAGATGACGAAGGGGGAGTGGTTGTTTCCCTGTCGTTCCGCGGGAACGTCCGTGCGTTCGGCCCCGAACATGAGGTACGTGCCCGGGACTTCGCGGAGGACGAACGAGAAGTCCTCGCTCGGCATGATCGGCTGCTCGAGGAGCTGCACCCGGTCCTCGCCGAGGAAGCCGCGGAGTTCGTCCATCGCCCATGCGGTCTCGTCGGCGTCGTTGACCGTGACCGGATACTGGACGGCGAAGTCGACCTCCGCGGTGCATCCGTGGGCCGCGGCGATGCCATCGGCCAGCTGCTTCGACCGGGTGCGGACGATGTCGAGTGATTCGTCGGACAGCGTACGCACGGTCGCGCCCATGGTCGCCGAGGCGGGGATGACGTTGATCGCGTCCGAGGCGTGCAGCTGGGTCACGGACATCGCGATCGGGTCGAAGACGTCGATGCGGCGGCTGACCATGTTCTGCAACGCCGTGACGAGTTCGGCCAGGGCCGGCACCGGATCGACCGCGGTCTGCGGTTGGGAACCGTGACCGCCGCGACCGTGAATGGTTACCCGCAGGGTGTTCGACCCCGCCTGCAGAGTTCCCGGCCGGGTGGCGGCCACGCCGCGCGGGCCCGGGAACACATGCGCTCCGAACGCGGCGATCGCCCTCGTGCCGGAGGCGTCGAGCACACCTTCGTCGATCATCAGCGATGCTCCGTTGCAGCCTTCCTCTCCGGGCTGGAACATGAAGACGACGTCCCCGGCCAGCCGGTCGCGATGCGCGTGGAGCAGTCGCGCGGCTCCGACGAGACCAGCCGTATGCAGGTCGTGCCCGCAGGCGTGCATATGTCCGTTCGTCGAGGCGAACGGCTCATCCGTCTCCTCGGTCACCGGGAGAGCGTCCATGTCTCCGCGCAGCAGCACCGCTGGAGCGGCGGCCGGCCTGTTCGGGTGCGATCCGCGCAGGACGGCCACCACCGAGGTGGTGCCCACACCCGTGGTCACCTCGAGATCGAGCCCAGACAGGGCGTCGAGGACCGCCGCCTGCGTGCGGGGCAGGTCGAGACCGACCTCTGGGAACGTGTGCAGGGAACGTCGCAGCTCCTGCAGCGCCGGGAGCAGAGCCCGGCCATCGGCGAGCAGATCGTGCATGGTGGCCTTTCCGGTGGGAAGTCAGCGTCGTCGGGGCGAGGGCCCCTGGCAGTCGGCAGAGTGGTCAGAGCAGGCTGACGAGCACGCTGGCGATGACGACGGAGCCGGCCGACACCGAGGTGAAGCCTCCGACGAGCATGGGCGGAAGCATGACATTGAGCAGCGCTTCTTTCTCATCGTCGTCGCGGGCGATGGACCGGGCGACCTCATTGGTGAGCAGATAGTCGGCCGGGAAGCCGTACATCGCTGTCAGCGCCACCGACATTCCCAGCGGGGCCTTCCAGCGCAGCAGCTTCGTAGCGACGAAGCCGCCGATGACGATGCCGGCACCGCCGACGACGAGGATGGTGATCGTCGGCAGGAACGCGTTGATGACGTCCCGCACGGACGCGGAGACCAGCGGGGCCATGACGATCGCGATGACGCCGGCCATGGCGACGCCGAAGGAGTTCGACCGCTCCATGGCTTTGTCCGGTGAGAGGCCGATCGCGGCCGCGGCGATGCCGAGCAGGAGGGCGAGGATCGAGGACGGGATGTGCGTGGGCACGGCCAGCAGCGTTGCGATCGATCCGCCGACGAGGATGAGGAAGAGCATGAACAGCTGATTGTCGACGAGGAAGGACGGCAGGGTCACGAGCTTCTTCTTCTGCGCGGCCTCCTCTTCCTCCTCGTGATGGGCGGCGGCGAGCTCGTGGAGTTCGCCGCTGTCGCGCAGCTTCGTCGCATAGCGGCGGAGCAGGAAGTTCGTCAGCGGCATCGACGGCAGGGATTGGAGCATGAGCACGAGCGCGGGGAGGACGATGATCGCCGAGGCGGCCCCCTGAGCCGTGAGCCCCTCGGTCGTCAGGCTGGTGGCGACGATGCCGCCGGCCAGCGGTCCGGAACCGGCGACGAATGTGTCGAAGCCGAAGATCGGGGCGACGACTGCGAGGATGAGGAGGACGGCGACGAGCATGCCCGAGACGGCGATGATCACCGAACGCCACTGCTTGGCCATCACCCGCAGCGGGATGAGCGTGCCCATATGGAACAGCAGCGGAGCGACGAGGATCGTGTAGATCTGCACGAGCATCGAATCGTCGACGATCGACTCCGGAACGATGCCGATCTTGGCGAAGACGAAGATGCCGAGCATCGCGACCAACAGACTGGGGATCCGCGCTTTCGACCAGATCGAGACCAGCTCGCCGAGAGCGATGAAGGCGAGGACGATTGCGGCAGCGAAGATGGCTTCCATGGACGATCCTTACAGTCATTGAGTGAACCAGCTCACAAGATACTACGTCGCGGGCCGCGCTCGGAGGTTTCGGCGAGATTTCCTGATAGCCGGGACCCGACCGTTGCGGCGGGGCGACGGTCATCGAGGGCAGGGCATAGGCTGAAGGCATGAGTTTTCTGCAGTTCCTCCACGAACGAGGCATCGTTGAACGTCCCGGCGCGGGGCGCCGGCCGCTGGTGATCGCGCACCGAGGGTATTCGGCGGTCGTGCCCGAGAACAGTTTGGCCGCGGTCGATGCCGCGCGAGCCCTCGGCGTCGACCTCATCGAGGTCGATACCTCGACGAGCGCCGACGGGGTTCCCGTGATCCTGCACGATGCGGATCTGGACCGGACCACCAACCGCAAGGGCCCCGTGGCCGGCCTGACCGCCGAGGAGCTGTCGTTCGTCGACGCGGGATCATGGATGGGCCCCGGATTCCACGGAGTGCGGATCCCCACCTTGGCCGCCGTGATGCGCGACATCCAGCACCGAGGCGGCGAACTCCTGCTCGAACTCAAGGGGGAGTGGTCCTCCGGTGCGGTGGCGCGGATCGCCGAACTCGTCGTCGAGACCGGCATCGCCGACCGCATGATCGTCCAATCGTTCAATATCGAAACGCTTGAGACCTGTCGGGATATGCTGCCGATGGCGGCTCGCTTCCTGCTGCGCATGGTTCCCAAGCCCGAGGACATCGAGATCGCTCGCGAACTCGGAGCGGTGGCGATCAATCCTTCGTACAAGGGATTCACGATGCGCAGATCGGTGGTCACCGAGATCATGGACAACGACCTCGGCGTCTTCGTCTGGACTGCTGACGAGATGAACGAGTGGCGGGAGCTCCTCACCGCCGAGGTCGACGGGATCATCACCAATCATCCCGGCCGTCTGCAGGGCTTCCTAGCCGGGAGATTCGACCCTGTGAAGTAGTCGCCTTCGCTGGTGGGAGCGGTGATCGTGGGGCCCGACAGTTTGAGCGCGAGCCGGAGACGAACTCTTGTGAGCGACGTCACCGAATCCCGATTTGCCCCGGCCGCGCAAACCCGTGTAGATTCTTACCTGTTGCCCCGATAGCTCAGTCGGCAGAGCATCTCCATGGTAAGGAGAAGGTCAAGGGTTCGATTCCCTTTCGGGGCTCTCGTGCCGCCTCAAATGCGGCGCTGGGGCGGGGTAGCTCAGCTGGTTAGAGCGCACGACTCATAATCGTGAGGTCGGGGGATCGAGTCCCCCTCCCGCTACCGACAAGCCCCTCACCAGGGATTGAGTCCCGGTGAGGGGCTATTTTTCTTCCCGATTCCCGACGCCTATGCGGGGTTAATGATCAAAATGTGTGTATAGCAGCGGCGTGTCCTGCCCGTTGTTCTCACCGTGACCGGCCACCCCAGCCTTTCCGAATGCCGTTACCGTCCTCGACACTGAACCCGGTCCCATATAGCCGGTTCGTCTCTTCCCTGCCGGTCTCGGGCTTGTCCCGACTGGTCGTTGTCGGTCGACTGTCCAGGCGTCGGCTGTGACAAAGGTCCACGGATCCTTCGGTGCTTCGGTCCGCAGGTACAGCAGCCAATCGACCCCACGACGGGCATGATCGATCGATAGTCCACGGTGAGCACGGAGGAAGTCCTTGATCGCCTTGTTCGGGCCTCCTTCTAACGCGCTCGTCGCCCGCGCTACCACTAACCCTGTGTCGGCGAGTTCCAGCCACGTGAACAAGTGCTTGTCTGTGATGAGTTCAGACAGGAGCTTCCATGCCCGCCGGGTACGGATATGGGTGTACCACCACTTCTGCCACGGCCGCACATGCGCCGGTCGGGGTGCCCCAGACTTCGCATACGTGCGGTGTTTGAGGAACGATTCCCATTCGGCTTCCCAGGATGCGAAAGCCGCCGTCCAGGACGCAGCCTCGTCAAGGGTGCGGATCTTCGGCGGGGCCGTGTACAGATGCAGCAGATCCCGGTTCGCTGGCAGGCGTGGACGCCTGGTTAAGTGCTTATGCCCGGCCTGACGGATATGAAAATAGCAGGGGACTGATGCTGGGCTCGTCGTTGAGGGCATGGCAATAGGGTAGCGGATGCAACGTAGGCCCCCTCCGTGGTTACGGCGGGAGCCTACGTTGTTTCATGGCGGGATCGTCGTTGCCCGACAGGCCCAAGTGGCGACTATTTTTCGCCTAGCACTCTCTTGACGAAGCTGGTGGCACGCTCGTTTAGTTTCTCGACGCGCATTGACACATTGGCTTCGAAGTCATTGTGACCTTCGACTGCGCGAGGAGGATTCCTGACGATCTCGGAACACTCGAAATTGCCGTGTATGAGCGTCCCGAGCGAATTGCCGTTTCGTCCCGACGGCCCGGCCTTCTTCGCTGTGAACATCCGTACGCCGGTGGTCTCGTGCAAGTCCTCACACCAACTGCACATCGCTTGCGACTTTGCCATGGGCACTGCCCTGAGCATCAGTCCGCGTGGGACGTCGTCCACGGGGAGACGATATAGGCCCGTTGAGGAATTTTCGCATCAGCCCAACCAAAGTATTCGAGTTCCGCCCACTCGATCTCAGCGAGATTGGGCGGCAGTGTGATCTTTTCCACTTCGCGGCGAGAGGTGTTGATAAAGGACTTCTTAATCTGAGTGGCATTGAGTTGCTGCATGACTGGCTTTCTCTGATTTCAGTAGTTGCCTGAAGTTGAAAAGCCGTGAAGCCGGTGCAGTTTAGCCTTCGCGCAATCTTGCGGGCAGCTCTTTGGGGGTGCTGGTGGACTTTGTTCGCACCAAGCATGACCGGTGAACGCGAGTGGCTAACTGAGAATGGTTAGCTTGGCTATCAGCTACGGCAACAGGGAATGGGTAGAAGCTAGGTCGACTGTGCTTAGGCACAAGTCACCTATCACCCGACTGGCTGTGAAAGCGGAGTTCGGGTGATTCTAGGGCAGTAGGACTAGAAGCAGGCCACGAAGGCCACCATTCCCTTCTTCCTGAGATTCCAGGTGGTTCGGCGAAAGTTCTCGAGTTTGACTATATCCAAGTCCGCGGCACGGGTACAACAAAACCCTGACGCGTACTGCTGGCGCCGATGCTTTCCGAGCGAAGTCTGTGCTAGCTCAGGTCGCGTCCATCCGTGTCCGGTTCGGCGTTTGGCTGTGGGCGAAGCACGGCGGATGCACAATAGAACACATGATCGAATATGAGGACTACGGCACAGCCACTTGGCGGTACTGGCAGAAGATCCGCAACGACGCCGGCGCCCGCGGTTCCTACCGGGACCGCCCGCCGATGTCGGTGCGTGCTCGTGTCGTGTTCGAGCGTGACGGTGAAGTGTGGCTCGACGGCACGGCGTCGCGCCTCGGGTTCGATGGTGCGATCTTCGTTGAGCTCCATGACCGTCGCCTGCAAACGGTGGGTGCGTGGTTGCCGCCGGTTGATGTGTGGTGGCCGGGGAAGTGATGCGCTTACGATGCGCATTGGGTGGAAGTCGGCGAGACTCGCATTGTCGGGGGATTCGTGCTTTTCTCGTGCATCGTTCCTGGGCACACGGTCATTTCATATGCTTTCATGGTCTTTCATGTCCGCTCTGGTTTCGACCAGATTGGAATCGCGAGGTCGGGGGATCGAGTCCCCCTCCCGCTACTTCAAAAGCTCCCCACCGGACCAAATGGCCATGGTGGGGAGCTTTTCTCATGCCCGAAACCGTCCGACTTCGAGGGTCGGCTCTTTGGCTTCATTCCGAAACGAAACGTTGTGTTGCGGAATTGTTGTGACGTATGTAATGCTCTGAATATGACTGAGATCACAACAAAGGGTAGGCCCCTCGACGACGACCTGACCCGAAGTGTTCTCGCAGCCGTTCGCTCGCAGCTCGAAGACTCCGGATTCGTAAATCTCAACATCGAGAAGATCGCTTCGGCCGTGGGATGCGGCAAGACGACGATCTACAGAAGGTGGCCGACCAAACCTCAGCTCGTTGCGGCCGCCATCGTCGACGGACTCAAGCTCGGCGATATGCCGGACACCGGTGACGTCGTCGAAGACCTCGTCGAACATGCGTGGCAGAATCTCGAAAACTTCCGCCGGTCGAAGGATGAGGCAAAGAACAATGGGCTGCTGTTGGCGATGTTCAACATGGACGTCATCCCGATAATCTCCGATTCCTTCATGAAGGTTCGCCACGCCATGGGACGCGAAATCCTCTCCAGGGCGGTCGAGCGCGGTCAGTTGAGCGACGAGGTGGATCAGGACGTCATCATCGACACTCTCGCCGGCTTCACCCTCTTCCGCATCACGCTCAAGCCGGACCTGAAGGCTCATGACGACGAAGAGCTCAGGGGCACCTACCGCAGCCTCGTCCGTTCGCTCATCGGGCGAGTACCGGAGCCCCGCTGACCACACCCCTTCGCGACGACCAAGCAGTTGCCGCGCCAAACCGAAGCACCGCGAAAGGACCACAATGACCGTCACCGAGTCAGGGCTGGCCGGAAGGTCGAACAAGCGAATCCTCGCCGTCGTCGGATTCCTCGTCTTCGTCGAATTCTCCAGCGGATTCCTCCAGGGGTACTACCTGCCGCTGCTCGACGCAGTGCGCGACCACCTCGGCGTCTCCGATGCGTCCATCGCCTGGTTCATCACCGTGCAGACCCTCGCCGCGGGAGTCTGCGTCCCGATCCTGTCCAAGCTCGGGGACATCTTCGGCCACCGCCGCATTCTGCGCATCGGCATCGTCACCGTCCTCATCGGCACCGTGCTCGTCGCTTTGGCCCCCAGCTATCCTTTGGTCCTGCTGGGTCGTGTCCTGACCGGACCTATCGCTGTCTGGCTGCCTCTGGAATTGGCCATCGTCCACAACCAGATCCAAGGCGAGACCGCACGTCGTGCGATCGGCATGCTCATCTCCGCCCTGACGATCGGCGCTCTGATCGGATCGCTTGCCGCCGGGTTGTCCTCCTCCCTGCTGCCGTCGATGGCTGCTCAGCTGATGGTCCCGGTTGTCATGGTCGCCATCTCGGCCGTCTTCGTCTACACGCTCGTCCCTGAGTCGACCGCGCGCACCTCACCGGTCATCGACTGGCTCGGCTTCATCCTGCTTGCGCTGTTCATGCTGGCACTCCTTGCCGGAATCAAGGTCGTGACCTCACAGGTGGGCCTCGGTGCCGCACTCATCGCTGCTGCGATCGTCCTCATCGGGGTCTTCGTCTGGTGGGAGCTGCGCACCGGCTCTCCCGCACTCAATCTGCGTGTGCTCACCTCGAACCGCCTCTGGCCGGTGTACGTCACCTCGTTCCTCTTCGGAATGGTCCTCTTCGGAACCCAGAGCATCACGACGACCTTTCTCGCAGGCCGACCGGAACTGGTCGGATACGGGTTCGGACTCAGCGCCGGAACGATCTCCCTGACCAATGGGACGAACATGCTCCTCGCCGCCATCGGCGCCGCTGTCTACGCCTACATTGCGAAAGGCATCTCGCTCAAGGGCGTTCTCATCCTCGGCTCGGGGACGATTGCGATCTCCCAGCTGCTCCTCATCGTCGGCCATGCTTCGTTGCCGCTGGTCATCGTCGGCATCGCCCTCGCCGGCTTCGGGTCCGGACTGCTCCTCGGCGGCCTCCCCGCCGCGACCACCGAGGCTTCTCCCGCCGACGAGACGGGAATCGCCACCGGTGTGTACAACTCCGTCAAGACACTCGGGGGAGCCCTGGCCGGAGCTGTCTTCGCTCTCATCCTCGGACTGTTCGTCATCCCCGAAGCCGGGGCCTCCGGAGTGGAAGGCTACATCTCCATCTGGGTGATCTGTGCAGCTGCTACGGGCCTCTGCCCAGTGCTCCTCGCCCTCATCCGACCTGAGAAGAAGCCGGCCGTGCCGACCTCGGCCCCAGTTACCACAGCAGCCGACCAGACGTCACAAAGCGTGTGAAAGTAGCCAGACCGCATCGTCAGCCGACCGATCAGACCAGCGCTCATCGCTAACGAGCGCCCCACCACCGAAAGGAACACCATGTCCACTGCCCAGCTCCCGTCTACCATCCCCGGCGCCGACCACCTGCTGCTGCGGGGGGCCACTCTCATCGACGGCACTGGGGAAGCCCCGGTCGCCGCTGCCGAGATCGAGGTCAGGGACGGGCGGGTGGTCTATTCAGGACCGGCACGTGAGACCGCACCCGCCGGTGCCACGCTCGTCGATCTGAGCGGAAAGACGATCCTGCCCGGGTTCATCGACGCCCACGTCCACTTCGGAATGTCGATCGAGGATCAGCCTGCCGACGCGGGCCGCTTCGAGTCAGAACGAACTTTCAGAGCAGCGCTCAATGCCCGGAAGACGCTCATGGCCGGAGTGACCACGGCCCGCGACCTCGGCGGACTCGACCGCGGCTACCGCGATGCGATCGCGGCCGGACTCATCCAGGGTCCGCGCACCCATCTAGCCCTCGTACCACTGTCGCCGACCGGGGGACACACAGACTTCACGATGCCCAACGGGCGTGCGGTGCCGATGCACATGCCGGTCGACCCGATCATCGACACGACGACGATGTGCGGCGGACGATTCGCCTCCTGGTCCGGAGCGGAGCCGACGTCATCAAGGTCTGCACGACAGGAGGCGTATCCAGCCCGTCGGACACCCCCGATGACATCGGCGTCCCCGAAGAACACGTGCGACTCATCGTCGCCGAGACAGCGAAGCGAGCCGGACAGCCCGTCGCTGCACATGCCCAAGGTGCCGAAGGCATCAAAGCCGCCATCCGCGGCGGTGTGAGGTCTGTCGAACACGGCTACGGAATCGACGATGAGGGCATCGACCTCATGCTCGAGCACGGAACCTTCCTCGTCCCGACCCTCAGCAGCGCCCTGCGTGTGCCCGACCCGGCAGCGGTTCCCGGCTACCTGTATGAGAAGAAGGTGAAGTGGTCGGCAATCGCCCGCGAGCGCGTCGCCGCCGCACTGGCAGCCGGAGTCAAGGTCGCACTCGGCACCGATTCGGGCGTCTGCCCGCACGGTGAGAACCTCCGCGAACCCGTCCACGCGGTCGAGCTCGGCCTGACGCCGATGCAGTCGATCGTCGCCGGAACGAAGAACGCCGCCGAACTGCTCCGCCTCGACTCCGACCTGGGAACCCTCGAAGAGGGCAAGCTCGCGGACTTCATAGTCATCGACTTCGACCCGCTCGAGGACATCACTCCGCTGGCGACTCCGGACAACGTCAAGGTCGTCGTGCAGGGTGGGGCAGTGGTCAAGGACACCGCAGCATGGTTCGATTCGGCACCTGTCCGGCCACGGCTGGCACAATGACCACGCAGACACCCGCCATGGCCCTGGACCTGACGGCGCAGATCGCGCAGATCAGGTCCGGGACCGAAACGGCCGAGGCACATCTCGCTGCCTCGTTCACCGTTGCCGATGAGGTGAATGACCGCATCGGTGCGATCCTCGAGCGCTTCGACGACTCCGCGGCGACGGCATGCCGCAGCACTGAGACAGCCGGGGGCGTGCTCGCCGGACTTCCGCTGGGAATCAAGGCGAACATCGCCGTCGCCGAGGCGGTCCCGACTTCACAGAGCCGCGTCTTCGATCCGGGCTTCCACCAGGGCAGGGAGTCAGAGGTCGTCGCCCGCCTAAGACGGGCCGGGGGAGTCATCGCGTACACAACGACGATGGTCGAACACGCTGCCGGTCGCCCTGATCCTGCGCTCGGGTTTCCGATTCCCCGCAACCCCTGGGACCCGACGCGCTGGCCCGGGGGCTCGAGCTGCGGAACGGCGATCGCGATCAGCCTCGGAATCATCTCCGCCGGCCTCGGCACCGACACCTCCGGAAGCTGTCGGATCCCCGCCGCCTACTGCGGCGTCACGGGACTGCGACCGGCCTCCGGTTCGCTGCCGATGGACGGCATCATGCCGGCCGCGCCGAGCCTCGACATCGTCGGCCCCATGGCCAGAAGCGCCAGGGACTGCCGTCTGCTCCTCGAAGTGATGCTCAGCCAATCCGTCGGCTCCTCACGAGGCGGTCAGACACCGCGGGTCCTCGTTCCGCGGCAGGTCGTCGACTCGCCCCGGATCTCCGCCGAGGTAGCCGCTGCGTTCGATCGTGCGCTGGAGACGCTCAGGACCGTAGGACTCGAGATTGTCCCTATCGATCTGCCCTATCTCGATCAGCTCATCTCAGCGACGCTGACGATCATGCTCCGCGAGTTGTACGTTGTCCACCGTGATCGCCTGGTCTCGCGCTGGAGAGACTACGGTCGATCCTTTCGTCGGCTCGCCCTCGTCGGTGCGCTGGTCTCGGACGAGGCCTACGCAGCCGCACAGTCCTCGGCTGCGCAGCTGCGGGGACGACTCGAGGACCTCCTCGCCGAGGCCGCCGTGCTTGCGCTTCCGACCTGGCCCTCGTCCGCGCCGCCCTATGTGTTCAGAGGTGGAACACCGCAGGACGAGTGGAATCTGACCGCTGCCTTCTGCGCCTCCGGAAACCCGGCACTGGCCGTGCCGATGGGCTTCGACGATGCGGGACTGCCGTTGTCATTGCAACTCGTCGGGTCCACATCGGATAGAACGGGTACGCAGGCCGCGACGGACGGGGAGGACGCGATCCTGAGCGTCGGCGAACTCTTCCAATCGCACACCGATCACCACCTGCGCCTGCCTCACCCGGACCTGGACATCCCGCTGCCACCGATTCCCGACCCTGATGAGGGCGTCGACGAGTACACGAGCGCACCCGAACTGCCCCCGCAGCTCACGGGACTCGGCGTACCCCTGACCCGAGCTGACGAAGTGATGCTCGGCCACCTCGTCGACATGCTGTTCCCACCACCATGAGCCTTGTTCCTCGGGCAGAACGCACAACCTCCGCGACCGCACCGGTCAACGAACCCCAAGAACAGAAAGACACAATTATGACGATCGACTTCACCGCCGAATCCTCAGGTCTGAGCGCGGAACTGCGCGAACTGCGTCGCGATCTCCACCGCAACCCCGAAATCGGCCTCGAGCTGCCATACACACAGAAGCGGATCCTTGCGGCCCTCGAAGGGCTTCCGCTCGAGATCACCCTGGGCAAAGACCTCAGCTCGATCGTCGCGGTGCTGCGCGGCGGACAGCCCGGCCCCACGATCCTGCTGCGCGGGGACATGGACGCCCTGCCTGTCGCCGAGACCACCGGACTCGACTTCGCCTCGGACAACGGTTTCATGCATGCCTGTGGGCACGACCTCCATGTCTCCGGACTCGTCGGCGCAGCAAAGCTGCTCGCTGCCCACCAGGCCGAGCTGCGCGGGACCGTGGCCTTCATGTTCCAGCCGGGAGAAGAAGGCATGGGCGGAGCGAAGATCATGCTCGACGAGGGAATGTTCGAGACCATCGGTCAGACACCCGATGCCGCCTATGCGATCCATGTCGCTCCCGGAGTGCCGGGAACCTTCGTCTCCCGACCCGGCACGATCATGGCCGGTGCGAACACCCTCCACGTGACGATGCACGGCAGAGGCGGACACAGCTCACGACCACAGGACGCCGCCGACCCAGTCCGTCCCATCCTCGAGTTCGGACAGTCCCTCTACTCGATGATCACGGGATCCTTCAGTGTCTTCGACCCCATCGTCGCCGAGATCACCCAGCTCACCGCCGGCACCGCAGTTAATATCATCCCGGAGACCGCGAGCCTCGGCGCCTCGGTGCGCACACTCTCTGCCGAGTCGACGAATAAGTTCCCGGAACTGGCCACCAGGCTCGCCGAATCGATCGCGGCCGCGCATGGATGCCGGGCCGAAGTCGTCTGGAACGAACAGTATCCGGTTACCGTCAACGACGCCGCCGAAGCACAGTTCGTCGCAGACACGCTCACCGATGCGTTCGGCCCCCAGCGATTCGTAGAGGCTCAGGACCCGGTGATGGGGTCCGAAGACTTCTCCTACGTGCTCGAGCAGGTGCCCGGAGCTTTCCTGTTCTTCTTCGTCACCCCGGAGGGGACCGACCCGGAGACCGCTGCGACGAACCATTCGCCGGAGGTGCTCTTCGACGATGCCTACCTGCCGGATCAAGCTGCTGCACTGGCCACGCTCGCGTGGAAGCGGTCGCTGCAGGACTGAAGACCGAGCCCCGGCCTCGACTCTTCACGGGCAGCGGATCACCGAGAACCGGATATCCGCGTGAAGCCTCATTGCAATACCTCTGGGAAACATCCGTGGATTTCGGAGGCCGGGAGGTCTAGGCTCGAAGCGTCCATCGCCCCGAGGAGTTCGGGTCCGAGCTGCTCTCCCCGCAGGATCCGGATGAACAATGGGCCGGCGGAGCGTTCGGTCTCGCGGACTTCGCCTTCGATGATGCCGGATCACAGCCATGGACGGCTGCCACTTGGGCGCTCAAGGACCAGAGCGAACGGGCTGTGGCTGGGCGCGGACGTCGACGGACTCGTCGACTGGTTCCTCGACCACCAGCTGGCCGACGGCGAATGGAAGAGGCGGTGGAGCCGATCCGCACACGACGATCCGCTGACGGCACCTGGAATCAGGACCATCGCCTCGACGGTGACGTCTGGTTCCATGTCGACGCTCCGGTCGGCGAACCCTCGAAATGGGTGACCCTGCAAGCCCAGCGAGTCCTCGACTGGTGGGACGGAACACAAACCGACTGAACATCTACAGCCGCGGCCCAGGAACGCCACAGTCCCACGCCAGAGCCGATATCCACGATGGTGTCATCTCATCATCGAAGGAAGGACAGCTCATGGCTCGCGTACCAGAACCGGACCAGACACCCAACGGACCCGCCTACGAAGGCAGACTCCTCGACCGCCCGGACGAAGAGGTAGTCGACCAAGGTGCCTCGTTCGACATCCGCACGCTCTTCAGTCGCCGCGGAGTCTTAGGACTCGTCGGAGCCGGCGTCGGCACCGTGGTCCTCGCCGCCTGCAGCTCCGGAGCGTCCGGATCGACGAGCTCGGGATCGAGCAGCAGCGGATCCGTCACGGAGATCCCCGACGAGACCGCAGGACCTTATCCGGCCGACGGCTCCAATGGCCCCGACATCCTCGAGGAATCTGGAATCGTGCGCTCCGACATCCGCTCGAACATCGACGGATCCGACACCGTCGAGGGCGTGCCGCTGACCTTCACCCTCAACGTCACCGATATGGCCAATGACAACGCGCCGTTCGAGGGTGCGGCCGTCTACGCCTGGCACTGCGACGCTCAGGGCCGCTATTCGATGTACTCCGAAGGTGTCGAGGATGCGACCTGGCTGCGCGGCGTCCAGGTCGTCGACGCCGACGGTGAGGTCACCTTCAAATCGGTCTTCCCCGGCTGCTACTCCGGACGGTGGACGCACATCCACTTCGAGGTCTACCCCGACGTTGACTCCATCACCGATGCCGAGAACGCGATCGCCACCTCGCAGATGGCCCTGCCAGAGGATGCTTGCAACGCCGT
This sequence comes from Brevibacterium sp. LAARM3_SD1, assembly GCF_057364765.1. NCBI lineage: Bacteria > Bacillati > Actinomycetota > Actinomycetes > Micrococcales > Brevibacteriaceae > Brevibacterium > Brevibacterium sp. LAARM3_SD1. Next base: position 19,475 of record NZ_JBNFOL010000037.1, read on the forward strand.
GTTCAAGCTCGACGCCTACGACGGGTCGGCGAAGAACCTCGCGAACGTCAGCCTCGATGACGACAACGTCTTCGGCGATGACGGTGGTGAACATCAGCTCGCGACCATCAGCGGAGACACCGACTCCGGATACACCGCCACACTCGACGTCCCCGTCGACACCGACACCGAACCGACCGGCAGCGCAGCCCCGGCAGGCGGGGGCGGCGGCGAAGGTGGAGAACCTCCGGAAGGCGGCGAACCCCCGGAGGGCGGCGCCGGTCCTGAGGGCGGTTCCGGACAGGAAGGACAGTGACCATGCTGCACAATCTCACGGGCTGGCACGCCCTCGTCATCCTCGCAATCATCATCCTCGTCTTCGGAGCGGCCAAGCTGCCGGCTCTGGCCAAGAGCCTCGGGCAGTCTGTGCGCATCCTCAAGGACGAATCATCGACTCGCGGTCGGGAGATGAGACGGAACCTCACTCATGAGCACCGCCGCGGAGAAGATGCCGCTGTCTGCGCACCTGCGGGAAGCGCGCACACGAGCGGTGCGCGCGGCGGTGGCGCTGCTCATCGGCACGGTCATCGGCTATCTCACCTCCGATTTCGTCATGGACATCCTCCGGGCCCCGATCACCGAGCTCGCCGAATCTCGCAGCTCTTCACTCAACTACGACAGCGTCACCGGCGCCTTCGACCTTCAGCTGCGCATCGCCGTGTACTCCGGGATCGTCCTCTCCAGCCCGGTGTGGCTGGGTGAGATCTTCGGATTCCTCACCCCGGGACTCACGGCGAAGGAGAAGAAGGTGACGTTCGGCTTCCTCGGTGCCGCAGTGCCCCTGTTCGTCGCCGGCTGTCTCTCCGGTCTTTACATCTTCCCCCGGATGGTCGAAGTGCTCACTGCGTTCGCCGCGAGTGAGGACAGCACCATCCTGCAGGCGTCCGACTATTTCGACTTCGTGTTCACGATCGTCATCGCCACCGGAGTCGCCTTCGTCCTCCCGGTCTTCCTCGTCGTCCTCAACGCCATCGGCCTGCTCTCTGCACGATCGATCGCGAAGGCCTGGCGAATATCCATCGTGGCCATCGTGGTCTTCGCCGCACTGGTCACCCCGGCCTCCGACGTGCTCTCCATGTTCTTCGTCGCGGCCCCGATGACGCTGCTCTTCCTCGCTGCACTCGTCATCGCCTGCATCCACGACCGGACTCGAGGGTACGACCGGGCGGTCGGTGATCCGCACGCGGCGGAGGAACAGTTCGGTCGAGCGCCGATCACGCCAACGGAAAGGTCTCGGACATGTTCGGCCTGAGTTTCGAGAAACTGATCATCGTCGGTATCTTCGCCGCGCTCATCACCGGCCCACAGCGGCTGCCCCACTACGCGCAGAGACTCGGCGAGTTCGCCCGCCTGCTCCGTACCCAGGTCGACACGGCGCGGACTCGGGCCGCCGAATCGATGGGCACCGCGGACTGGAGAACGCTTGATCCGCGACAGTACGATCCGCGGCGGATCATCTGCGAAGCCCTGGACGAACAGGGCAGCGCCCGGAGCTCGGAGACTGCTGACCCGGGTGCGGCCGAGCGTTCCGACCGTGCCGTGGACGGGGAGAGCCGATCACCCGCCGAGGCGGCCGGCAGCTTCGTCATCACCGGTTCGTCCGGACATCCGCGGAGACGGTTCGTCTCCCGCACGGACGAAGGTCGTACGGGCGACGGTGAGTGTGCAGTCCCAGGCTCGGAAACCGATCGATGACCCGGGGCGGGGCCGCCTCGGTGATCAGTCCTTGAAGTCGAAGTCTTCCTTGTCGATTCCGGGGAACTTGAGTTCGTACTTGACCATCTTGTCCTTGTGATCGACGATCTTCACCGTTCCGTAGTACGTCTTCTCACCCTTCAAAGCCTCTTTGTCCTTGACGGTGACATTGCACGTTTCGAAGCCGTACCACTCGGTGAGATCCATATCCGTTGCGCACTCGGCTTTGTTGACTGTGAAATCGAGCTTGTTCTCGAACAAGTCGACGAGGTCGGCCTCGATCGACGAAGCCGGCACGGTTCCATTGCCCTTCTTATCGATCTTCATACCCTCATCGCTGGCCCAGCTCGTCGTCTTCGCAGAGTCCGCGTACGGGTCGGTCGACTTCGTGTCGGTGGGCTCCGCCTCGGCGGGTTCGGATTCCGGGGCTTCAGCCGCTTCCGATTCGACGGCGCCTCCGCCGAAGCCTCCCTTCTCCGTCTGTGCCGCTTCGGACTTCTCACCCTCGGCGGGCTTGTCCTCACCGGAGCCTCCGCAGGCAGTCAGGGACAGGGCGAGAGCGGTTCCAGCGGCGGCCGTCAGCAGTCGGGGCATCCAGGTGGACCGGCGAATCGGGGTCATCGTGTTTCTCCTTCGCGCTCAGGCGATCACAAGCGTTGTCGATACATCACGATTCTGCCACGGCACATCGCCGCAGACGCCGGTCCGGTGTGCAGATCCGGCGACACCTGTGACGATTCGGCCACATCCGGGCCGGGGCATGACCACGATTCAGGCAGTGAAGTGAGCATCACTCACTGTTCCTCGCACATCCACCTGCTGCAACGGGAGGATGTGCGAGGAACGAGCCGGGATGTTCGCGTACCTGTAGGAACAAACGCCACCGGTACGAAGTGACTGCGACGGTGCAGGACACGGCGGCGGTGCAGGTCGCAAGCGGCCGGTGCGGGCTCCGCCTACTCCGCGGCGGGAGAGTTGACGGCCTTCGCGAGAGCTTCGAACGCGCGGATCGTCGGGAACAGCTTGCCTGCGTCCTGTGGCAGACCCCAGCTCGAGAGCTTGACGCCGAGGACGTCGGCCCCCGGGTTCATGTAGATCATCTGCCCATGGATGCCGAGAGCCAAGAACGCATGGGAATCGGGGAACGGGAACCAGAACTGGTTGTGATAAGCCCCGCCCGGCATCCGATTGTCTCCAGGGCCATCGGCGAACGCCTGACGCACATCCTCGGAGGTAGTGAGCGTATCGCCGATCCACGTCGTCGGCGCCACCTGCTGCCCGGTCAGCGACTGACCGCGGTTGATGTAGACATAGCCGAATCGGGCGAGATCCCGCAGGGTCGTGTTGATGCCGCCGTCGAACATCCCGACCCCGTACTGGTCGGTGGCGATGATCGCGTCCTGTTCGGCACCGATCCGCGACCACAGCACCCGTGACATGAGCGACTGCATGCGCTCGCCGGCGATCTTCTCGCACACCCATCCGAGCACATCGGTCTCACACGACCGGTACTCGAAGACTCCGCCGTGCTCGGACTTCGCTTCGAGCGTGGCAAGGAACTCGTACATGCCGATGCCCGGGTTCTCCCGCTTCGCCTCGGACCACCCGATCGACTCCTCGATCTGCCTGACCTCGGACTTCGGGTCGAGGTAGTCCTCGGAGAAGCGGATGCCCGAACGCATATCGAGGATGTGTCGCACGGTCGCCCCGGCGTAGCCGGAATCGGCGAGCTCGGGAACATAGTCGGTGATGAGACGGTTCGGATCGAGGTCGCCGGAACCGGCGAGGGCACCGGCGACGGTGCCGACAAGCGATTTCGACACGGACATGAGCAGATGTTCGGTCGCCGGGGTCATCTCCCCGAAGTACTCCTCGGTGAGCACGGTCCCGTTGTGCATGAACATCCACGCATCCGTGTCCGTGGATCCGATGACGCTGCGGACGCTGCGGGCTTCCGAATACTCCGTGGCCGGCACCTCGACCTCGCCGAGGTCCTGAAGGTCGACGGACAGCTCGGCCACGGATCCGGTGCCACGCGAGATCGGCGTCGTCGGCAGAACTCGTGCGACGTTCTGGAATGACCAGCGCACATTGTCCGGGTCCTGCCAGTTGTCCCGGTCGATCCCGGCCGCCGGATCAGCGGGTGCCGACGGGGTCAGGATCTGGTCGGCTGGGGGAGTTGCCGCGGTCTGCTCCGGTGACGGTTCGATCACACTTCACCTCTGATTCTCGCATCGGTCTGTCCGCGGATCGGGTCCGCAGACGGCGGGTGGTCACCGCCTCGGTCGTGTTGAGGTTATCACCGAGGCGGCTCCGCCCACCGTGGATGTGTGGGCTCAGTCGCCCTTGGCTCCGGGTCCGCCCAAGGCCGGTGCCGGATCGTCAGGGACGACCGGAACCCCGGCATACATCGCCCGAATCGAGTCGATGAAGTGCTTGGCGCGGATGCTCAGCGCATCGGATCCGCCGACGTTCGTCTGCAGCGGATTCTTCGTCACCAGAACTCCGAGGTCCGCACCCTTCCACCGGTAGTCCCCGGCACCGAAGATGCGCAGGAAGAACACCTCGCTGCCGTTCTGCAGAGGGTGCCAGTCCAGGGCTGCACGTTTGTACGTCAGTGTTCCGTACTGATCGAGATAGTACTGACCGGTCAGCGGCGAATGCGTGATGTACTCGGTGATCGGAGCCGTCTCCTTGATGATCATCTGGCTCCACTCGTCGGCGCCGGAGAGCTCCTCCCACCGCTCGTTGATCTCCTGGACGTGGAGGTCGAATTCGACGTCGAGGTATTCGAGCAGATGGAACAGGAACAGCGGCACATCGGCATACGCACCTGCGGTGACGTTCGTGATCGCCGAGGCCCCGGAGATGCGCGGATTGAGCTCACCGAGGTAGCAGTCGTCGGTGTCGAGATCGACGAGGACGTCGACTTCGAAGAACCCCCGATAGCCGCGTTTGCGCAGACCTTCGCCCATCTTGCGCACGAGCTCACGGGTCTGCGCCCGCTGCTCGGCATTGAGCACATCGGGCTTCATCTCGTTGCCGCACCAACCGCCCTTGTACGGGGTGAGCTCGGCGAAGCCGGCCAGCTCCGTGAGATACGGACCGACGACGACTCCGCTGGACGTGATCACTGCCTCGACGGCGACCGGGGTGTTGTTGATCCGCTTCATCACCTTCAGCTGCTCGCCGATGATGTCGTCCTTGTGCGTCTCCCAGCCGGAGGAATCGGAGATGAAGAACGTCGTCTTCCCCGAATCACCATAGGGAGTCTGCACGACGAGATCCGTGCCCAGTCCCGCCTCGGTGGCGCGATCATTGAGCTCTTCATAGGTGTCAGCGGTGGTGAGCACATTCGGCACCGAGAACGCACCAGCCTCATTGCCGAGCTTCGTTGTCTCGATCTTCGAGTCGAGCTGATTGCGCAGCGCAGCCGAGGGCAGGATGAGGTCGTAGCCGAGCTCCCGGCAGATCCGCTCCGTCTCCTCGTCGAAGAAGACCATGGCCACCTTGACCCGCTCACCATGGGGGACATTGCGCGTCATATGCGCCCGCACCTCGGCGTTGAGGAGCAGCCAGTTGTTGATCGCCTCACCCGATTCGAACTCGACGTAGGGCTTGTAGCGTGGAGAGAAGACGCGGGGATGCCCGCCGTCCCAGCCGTCGTAATAGGTGATGTACGAGAAATTGCGCACCCACCGGTCGAGACCCAACAGGTTGAACGGGGTGGCGCCGACGAAGTAGATCGGGGTCTGATTCGTGCGGAAGAAGTGCCGGACCTCGGAGACGTTGCGCAGGGGGCGGCGCAGCTGGACTCTGTCGGCTTCCTTGCCGGCATAGGCGGCGTCGGTGGCCACGGCCACCTCGATCTGCGGTGGGCCGGCATCGGCAGACGCCGGAGCCGAACCGGAGCCGGTGGCTGCCGAGGGTGCAGCCGCGGCAGGGGTGCCGGGGCCGGGCGTGCGCGGTGAGGGGACCGCGACAGCGTCTTTGACTCGTGCGCCGGGACTCGCCGTCGGTGCCTCGCGGCTCTGCGGGTCAGCGCTGGGGGATCCGTTCGTCATTGCACTACTCCTTACCGAATGTGATGTGGACAACATATACCAGTTTCGTAGTCATGGGCCCGATGGTGCATCAATTGTGTGAACCGGATGCGAACGTGTGATCAATTCTTCGCCGGTGAGCGTCGCCTTCGGGCCGTGCTTTAGGCTGGTGTCGATACTGACCCCAGTGGAAGAGAGAGCGCATATGCCGGTGAATACGGAGAAGCAGGGGGCCACGTTCTCCCTGCCTCAGCCCTATGAGGTCGCCAGGGAGGCGATCGCGGAATTCGCGCTCGCCACAGGAGCGAAGGCCGATTACCATTTCGACACCGAGGCGGCCACCGCACTGGGCTACCGCGACGTCGTCGCCCCGACCACCTTCGCCGTGATCATCGCGCAGAAATCGGAAGCCGCCTATATCTCCGACCCTGACTCGGGCATCGACTTCTCCAAGGTCGTGCACGGCTCCGAACAGTTCTCCTTCACCCGCCCCATCGTCGCCGGTGACTCCCTGTCCGCCATCACGCATGTGGACGGTGTCCGCGCAGCCGGCAGCAACGCCATGATCACCACCCGCACCGAGATCACCGACGTCGCGGAGCAGCCCGTCGTCACCGTGACCTCGACCATCGTCGTGAGAGGAGACGGAGAATGAGCGCCATCGACTTCTCCACACTGACCATCGGAGACACCGTCGTGGAATCCGAGATCCCGCTGTCGCGTGCCTCCCTCGTCAACTACGCCGCAGCCTCGGGCGATCACAATCCGATCCACTGGAACGAGCGCTTCGCTCGCGAGGTCGTCTCGACGATGTCATCGCCCACGGAATGCTCTCGATGGCGGCGGTCATCGCCCCGGTGGCCGAATGGCTCGGCGACCCCGGAGCGATCGTCGACTACCGGACCCGCTTCTCCGCACCCGTCGTCGTTCCCGACGCCGAAAGCGGATCACCGGCGACCCCCACGACGTCGCTGAAGCTCACCGCCACGGTCGGCGCCGTCGACCCTGCCGTCGGTACGGCCCGCATCGACATCGCCGTGAAGTCCGGTGAGGCCGACGTCCTCAGCCGCACCCAGGTTCGGATCTCGGCGTGAGCCAAGCCCACCCGCAGGAACTCTCCGGCTTCACCACCTTCCGCCTCGGCGGGCCGGCCCCGCAGGTCACTGTCGCGAACACCCGCGACGAGCTGCTCGACTTCTGTGCCGCCCACCCGCTCGAACTCAGCGGTCAGGAGCAGGCGCACGTCCTGTTCATCGGCGGCGGATCGAATCTGCTCATCGCCGATGCCGGGTTCGACGGCGCGGTCTGCGTGGTCCGGACCGCCGGAGTGGAGACCGCCGAGACCACGACGACCGACACCCGGGTGACCGCCGAGGCGGGGGAGGACTGGGACGCGTTCGTCGCCCATACCCTCGACCTCGGTCTCTCCGGACTCGAAGCGCTGTCCGGGATCCCCGGGTCGGTCGGTGCGACCCCGATCCAGAACGTCGGCGCCTACGGCACGGAGGTCGGCGAACTCATCTCCTCCGTTGAGGTCTTCGACCGTGTGGCCGGTCAGATCCGCCATCTCACCGCCGTCGAACTCGAGTTCGGCTACCGCACCTCGGCGCTCAAACGCGCCCAGATCGCGGCCGGAACCCCGCAGTTCGTCGTGCTCTCGGTGACCTTCGACCTCCAACGCAGCGACGAGTCGCTGCCGGTGCGCTACGCCCAGCTCGCCTCGACCCTCGACGTCGAGATCGGCACCCGTGTCCCGGCTGCACGCGTGCGTGAGAACGTCATCGCGCTGCGCCGGTCGAAGGGCATGGTCCTCGACTCCGCCGACCATGACTCATGGTCGGCGGGGTCGTTCTTCACCAACCCCATCGTCGACGATGCCGAGACCCTGCCCGCCGAGGCTCCTCGCTATCCGGTGACGGATCCGCTCAGCGGAGCGACGATCGAGGGGAAGACGAAGACCTCGGCGGCCTGGCTGATCGAGCACTCCGGATTCTCCAAGGGCTTCAGCGTCGGTGAGGGACGAGCGTCGCTGTCGACCAAGCACACCTTGGCGTTGACGAACCGAGGACACGCGAGCACGGCCGATGTGATCGATCTCGCCTCGACCGTCGTCGCCGGCGTCGAGGACGCCTTCGGCATCACCCTCGAACCCGAACCGACCTTCATCGGCTGCTCCATCGACGACGGGAAACGTCCTTAGACTGGTGGCCGTGTCATCACGTCGGAGAATCACTGCACTCGTCATCACTTTGGCGGCGGTTGCGCTTGTGACCCTGCCTTGGGCACTGTTCACCTCGCGGGCCGATCTCAGCTTCGGCCCGCATGAGGCGCAGTACCGGATCACAGCGGACTCCCGGCTCACCGTCGACTTCGGCCCCCTGGGCAAACTGCTCGTCCCCGCCGAGGATGTCATCCCCCTCGGTCTGGGAGTGCACGTCGACATCGGTGAGATCCCCGTGTCCGGCGAGTCCAGCGACGACGAGCGACCCGCGGCCGATCCCGCGAAGGTAGAGGACCCCGGCGGGGGAGCCGTCGACGCCCTCGGCGGCGACATCGCCTCCTACGCTTCGCTGTTCTCTGCCCCGCGGGCGCAGATCGACCAGGTCGTCGAAGGACTCACCCAGGAGATCCTCATTCGGTGGGCGCTGGCCGTCTGCATCATCACCGGAGGCCTCGTCGGTCTGGCCCTCTTCCTCGGGCCCACCCGGGTCGACACCATCATCCGCGCCTTCGCGGGCAAGGAGCTCCTCGGCATCGGGCTGGTGCTCGTGCTCGTCCTCACCGGCTTGGGTGCCGTTGTGCTCAACCGTCCGAAGCCGATTTCGGCCGATCCGGCGTTCGAGGGCACACCCCTGGCCGGATCCCAGGTCACGGGCCGCCTCGGCGGGATCATCGACACTGCGTTCGGGGCGGTGCAGGACTTCGCTGACGACAACGATGCCTTCTACGACGATGTTCTCAAGACCCTGCGTACGCAATGGAACGACCGTCCGATCTCCGGCAATTGGACCGATCGGGGACTCGTCCCGCCTGCGGGAGTCGGCGCACCCGCTGCCGGCAGCGGCGACGGCGGTGTAGGCGAAGGCCGGAAGGGCGTGACCACGTTCGTCTACGGCTCAGATATCCACTGCAACATCGGCATGGCCCGCGTCGTCGGTGCGGTCGCGGGAATGAGTCGAGCCGATGCCTATATCGACGGCGGAGACATCTCCATGACTGGCACCACGGCGGAGAACTACTGCCTCGACGTGCTCGACGACGAACTGCCGGAGAAGCTGCCGCGGATGATGGTCAAGGGCAACCACGATTCGATGGGCACGACTCAGCATGCGAAAGCCCGCGGCTGGAAGGTGCTCGAGGACTCCGCTGCGGAGATGGCCGGGGTGAGGTTCTTCGGTGCCGCCGACCCGCGCCGCACGGTGTTCGGGTCCGGCCCGCAGCTGGAGACGGACCTCACCGCCGACCAGTATGCCCAGCGGTTGCGCGACGAAGCCTGCGCGGCCGAGTTCGACATCATGCTCATCCACGATCCGGCTGTCGGCGCACCGAGTCTGCGGTCGGGCTGCGCCGACTACGCTCTGAGCGGACACTGGCACCGACGGGTCGGACCGGAGAACTTCGGTTCCGGAACACGGTACTCCAGCTCGACGACCGGGGGAGCCCTGGCGAATGCGCTGACTCCGGGACCGCTGAAGATGAATGCGGAGCTGAGCATCATCCGCGTCGACAATGAGACGAAGCGCCCCATCGACGTGCAGATCATCACCGTCACACCGGGCAAAAAGGTGCAGATCGACCCGTGGGTGCGATTCCCCGAGCCCAGGCCTCTCGTGGGCCAGCCGCCGGTCGACGAACCCGGTCGCTGAGTGAACGTCGACACGTTCGAGACATTGCTTCGAGGCTCGGTTCGACGAACGGCCGTCGGGCACGGTATGCTCGTTTCTCGTGGTCGGACACCACAGGGATCGACAAGGTCTCTCAGGTCCGATCAGAGGGGTGTGGCGCAATTGGTAGCGCAACGGTCTCCAAAACCGTAGGTTGCAGGTTCGAGTCCTGTCACCCCTGCGCAGTTGACTCTGCCGAAGTCTCATCGGCCAGGCGCCGTCCTCGACAGGCACGAACAATTGTGAAGCCAAACGAAACCGACCGAGTGAGGATGTGTGAGCGACACACCGGCAAAGAAGACTGGCAGCGCACCCGACGGTGCCGCCGGTCCTAAGAAGCTCGGATTCTTCGGACGAATCCTGCAGTTCTTCCGCGAAGTTGTGGCAGAGCTCAAGAAGGTCGTCACTCCGACCCGGAAGCAGCTGCTCAACTACACGCTCGTCGTGCTGGGCTTCATCCTGTTCATGATGCTCCTCGTCACGGGCCTCGACCTGGTGTTCGGCAAGCTCGTCGGATGGGTGTTCGGCGGAACTCCGCTGTGGCCCCTGTGGTGACGCGGCCTCAGCCGTGACCTAACCTAAGCTCAAACTTCACTCCCAACCGGGAATCACTAAACGCGAAGCGAGGAATTGATCGGTGTCGGATACCAACACACCTGAGCAGGAGACCCCTGAGACCCAGGACGTCACCCCCGAGGAGTCGGGTGCCGCTGTGGTGCCCGAAACCGAAGAAGCGGCCAACGACGCCGAGGCGACTGCCGCCGAGACTTCCGACGTCGAGTCCGCAGACGTTGCCGAAACCTCCGACGTCGAGTCTGCAGACGTTGCTGACGCTGACGTTGCTGACGGCGAGCAGGACGAAGCTGCCGCCGACGGCGCCGCTGGCGATGAGGTCGACCCGGCTGAGGAATTCAAGGCCGAGCTGCGCATGCAGGAGGGTGACTGGTACGTCATCCACTCCTACGCCGGCTACGAGAACCGCGTGAAGCAGAACCTCGAGAACCGCACCGTGAGCCTCAACCTCGAAGAGTTCATCTTCGAATCGCAGGTGCCGATGGAAGACGTCGTCGAGATCAAGAACGGCCAGCGCAAGCAGGTCCGCCGCGTGCGCATCCCCGGCTACGTGCTCGTCCGCATGGAACTGACCGACGAGTCGTGGGGCGCCGTCCGCCACACTCCGGGTGTCACCGGATTCGTCGGCAATGCCTACGACCCCACCCCGCTGTCGATCGACGAGGTCTTCTCGATGCTCGCTCCGATCTTCGAAGAGCGCCAGGCCGAAGCCGCCGCTGCCGAAGGCCCTGCCGCCGAGGCCGCAGCGAAGTCCGCACCCATCACCGAGGTGGAGTTCGAGGTCGGCGAGTCCGTCCTCGTCAAGGAGGGCTCCTTCGAGGGTCACCCCGCTACGATCCAAGAGATCCGTCCGGAGTCGCAGAAGCTCACCGTGCTGCTGTCGATCTTCGAGCGCGATGTTCCCGTCGAGCTCGGCTTCGACCAGGTCTCGAAGCTCTGACCACCGCATAGCTGTGTTGATCGCCTCGACGCGATCTCGACCGAAGGGGTCCGGATGTTTCCGGGCCCCTTCGGCGTTCCCCGGTTCGGCCTCCTCGGGGAGGAATTCCCTCGTTCAAGGCTGAGCGCAGTTATCGAACCGTCCTCGGGCCGAAATCCGAGCCTGCGCTTGAATGACGGCCGCCTCGGCGAGATTTCGATCCGGTGATGCGCCTCACGAGCATTTGCCCACAGGCGTGCGCGCATGGAATACTGGTGTGGTTTGATTGCGGCCCTTATCGGAAGGCCGCCGTCGAACGATGTGCTGTATATGTCTGGCACATCGAAACCTCAAGATTAAGGACCGTACATGCCTCCCAAGAAAAAGGTAGCCGGCCTCGTCAAGCTCCAGATTCAGGCAGGTGCCGCTAACCCGGCTCCTCCGATCGGTCCGGCGCTTGCCCAGCACGGCGTCAACATCATGGAATTCTGCAAGGCTTACAACGCCGCCACAGAATCCCAGCGCGGAAACATCGTTCCCGTCGAGATCACCGTGTACGAAGATCGTTCGTTCGACTTCGTGCTCAAGACCCCGCCGGCAGCCGAACTGATCAAGAAGGCCGCCGGAGTGAAGTCGGGTTCGGCCACCCCGCACACCGTCAAGGTTGCTCACCTGAGCGCCGACCAGGTGCGCGAGATCGCCACCACGAAGATGCCCGACCTGAACGCCAACACCCTGGATCAGGCCGACCGCATCGTCGCCGGAACCGCGCGTTCCATGGGCATCACCACCGACATCGAGGTCTGAGACCTCACCCCACACAGTGGCAGGGCCCACGCAGCCCACACCACGACTGCAAGGAGTAAAGCAGATGGCAAAGCGTTCCAAGGCCTACCAGGCCGCGGCTGAGAAGATCGCCGCAGATGTGAACTACGAACCGGCTCAGGCAATCGCCCTGGCCAAAGAGACCAGTGTGGCGAAGTACGACGCCACCGTCGAGGTCGCTCTCCGTCTGGGTGTTGACCCCCGCAAGGCGGATCAGATGGTGCGCGGCACCGTCAACCTTCCGCATGGTACCGGTAAGACCGCTCGGGTCCTGGTGTTCGCTGCCGGCGACCGTGCAGAAGCTGCCCGTGAAGCAGGTGCTGACTACGTCGGTTCCGATGACCTGCTGGAGAAGGTGGCCGGAGGGTTCACCGACTTCGATGCCGCTGTTGCGACCCCCGACATGATGGGCAAGGTCGGTCGTCTCGGTAAGGTGCTGGGTCCCCGCGGCCTGATGCCGAACCCGAAGACCGGCACCGTGACCATGGACGTCGCCAAGGCCGTCAACGACATAAAGGGTGGAAAGATCGAATTCCGCGTCGACAAGCACTCGAACCTGCACTTCATCATCGGAAAGGTCTCCTTCTCCGAGGAAGCTCTGCAGGCGAACTTCGATGCTGCGATCGAAGAGATCCTGCGTCTGAAGCCGTCCTCGTCGAAGGGCCGCTACATCAGCAAGGCCACGATCACGACCTCGAACGGCCCCGCCGTTCCGGTCGACCACTCGGGTCTGCGCATCTGATCGATGCACTGACAGAGGGCGGGAAGCGAGCAATTCGCCTCCCCGCTCCCTCCTCCTTTCCCAATTGCTACCTGACGGCGGCCCAGCAACCTCGCGCGAGGTAGC
>NZ_JBNFOL010000038.1:0-31063 GCF_057364765.1 Brevibacterium sp. LAARM3_SD1
TATTGCCGCACCCGGTCGAGCCGGCGACCCTACGCACTCGGTGAGTGCTGGCGCCGTCAGGTAGTTCTGGGAGGGTGTGAGGGGTGTCACTGGGTGCCGATTTGTGTTTGTCTGGCCTGGATGGGTATTGTTTTACTTCGGGTTCACCCGATAAGGGCCTATAGCTCAGGCGGTTAGAGCGCTTCGCTGATAACGAAGAGGTCCCTGGTTCAAGTCCAGGTAGGCCCACGTCCTGTCACAACAGGATTTCCTTTCGAGGAGGATCATGAGAAGATGGATTCTCAGCGGTCTCACGTTAGTGGGACTGGGAGTGTTCTTCGGGTGGCGGCACCGGAACCAGAGTGCCCAGGCCGAATGGTCCGAACACACCGACTCGGTGTGAGGGTGTGAACCCGTTACGGGGGTATGGCGCAATTGGTAGCGCATCTGCTTTGCAAGCAGAGGGTTAGGGGTTCGAGTCCCCTTACCTCCACTCGAGTAGTTTTGAGACAGCACTCGTAGAACGAAGGCTCCGAACCGATTGCGGTTCGGAGCCTTCGTCGTTCGCTGAGGCCGGACCCGACGTCACGGGGAGTTGTCACCGGACGTCACCCACGTCTGTTCTCCCTGCAACACTCGGCAGTGACGAAGATCGCCGCAGTTTCGGGTTCTCCCCACTGTCGGAGGTATTCGGGAATACGTTAGTCTGAGATGCTGTTGAAACTTTCGTCGGCGCGTCGATTCGGCATCTGCGTGCGACCTCCGCCCACATCCCGGGCCCCTCAGACACATCCGAACGGAGCACCGTCTTGTCCAGCGACAGCTCACCCGCACACGCGCAGACACAGGCCAATGACACCATCGACCCCGCCGGTATGAAGGTCATCTGGCTGCTGCTGGTGGCTGCCTTCGTGGCCATTCTCAATGAGACGACGATGGCCATCGCCATCCCCGAACTCAACAAGGCCCTCGGCATCCCTCCGGAGCTCGGCCAGTGGCTGACCAGTGCTTTCATGCTCACCATGGCCGTCGTCATACCGACGACCGGTTTCCTCCTGCAGCGTTTCACCACCCGCCAGATCTTCTTGGCCGCGATGATCCTGTTCTCAGCGGGCACACTCATCTGCCTCGTCTCGCAGGGCTTCATCCTGCTTCTCATCGGACGGATCGTGCAAGCAGCCGGCACCGGCATCATGATGCCTCTGCTGATGACCACGATGATGAACGTGGTCCCGGCACACTCGCGCGGCCGGATGATGGGTCGAGTCGGCCTCGTCATCTCGCTGGCCCCGGCCATCGGACCGACGATGTCGGGCATCGTCCTCGATTCGCTGGGCTGGCGCTGGCTCTTCGGCATCATCCTGCCCATCGCGCTCATCGCTCTGGCACTCGGTGCGAAGTGGATGACCAACCTCGGCGAGTCGACTTACGCCCCGATCGACGTCATCTCCATCATCCTGTCCGTGTTCGCCTTCGGCGGCATCGTCTACGGCCTCAGCCAGTTCGGCGGCGGGCACGGCGGTGAGGCAGGCGGCGGATCGACGAGCAGCCTGGCCTGGGCGACGATCGGCGCCGGCATCGTCTTCCTCGCGCTCTTCGTGTGGCGTCAGCTCGTGCTGCAGAAGGGCGATCGCGCCCTGCTCGACCTGCGTGTGTTCAATTCGCGGAACTACGTCTTCTCGGTCATCATCATGGCCGTCGTCGCCCTGTCCATGTTCGGCACGTTCTCCCTGCTGCCGCTGTACCTGCAGAGCGTCGTCGGACTCGGCGCCACCCAGTCCGGTCTCGTGCTTCTGCCCGGTTCGGTGATCATGGGACTGCTCGGACCGGTGATGGGACGGATCTACGACGCCCGCGGACCGAAGACGCTGCTGGTGCCCGGCACGATCATGATCGCGTCCTCGATGTTCGCGTATTCGACGGCCGGCGTGGGAACGCCGATCTGGCTGCTCATCATCGTCCAGATCGTCATGTCATTGGGCCTGGCCGCATCGTTCACCCCGCTGTTCTCCGCCTCGCTGGGATCGCTGGAGCGCCACCTGTACTCCCATGGTTCGGCAGCGCTCAACACCCTGCAGCAGGTCGCGGGAGCAGCCGGCACCGCGCTGCTCATCTCGATCTACTCCGCGGCCCTGCACTCGGGTCAGGCGGAGGGCAAGTCCGTCCCCGAGGCGGGTGCCCCCGGCGGTCACGCCGCGTTCCTGTTGGCGACGGTCATCGCGATCGTCCCAATCGTCCTCGCGTTCTTCATCCGCAAGCCCGAAGACCAGGATGAGTACCCCGCCGAGGTGGTCGAACCGACCGAGGCCAGCCCCGCCGAATGACGGTCGGCCCCTGACTGCGGCCGGCTGAGGCCCATCGAACCCCTCGTTCCGAATTTCCCGGAACGAGGGGTTCTGTCGTCGGCCACCTCGATGATCGGAGGTCCCGACCTTGGTACGGTGACCTCATGACCTCCTCTGTGCCCGCAGATCCGACATCCTCGACCGAGATCCAGCCGGACGTGCGGGTCCGCGGGGCCAGGGAACACAACCTGCGCAACGTCGACCTCACCGTGCCCCGGGATGCGCTCGTCGTGTTCACCGGAGTGTCCGGATCGGGCAAATCCTCCCTGGCCTTCGGCACTCTCTTCGCCGAGTCCCAACGGCGGTACCTCGAATCCGTGGCACCGTATGCCCGCAGGCTCATCGACCAGGCAGGGGTCCCCGACGTCGATTCGATCACGGGAATGCCGCCGGCCGTCGCCCTGCAGCAGCAGCGCGGCGGGCGCAGCGCACGCTCGAGCGTCGGCAGCATCACCACGGTGTCCAGCCTCGTGCGCATGCTCTACTCACGGGCGGGACAGTACCCGGAGGGACAGTCGATGCTGTTGGCCGAGGATTTTTCGACGAACACCGTCGAAGGTGCCTGCCCGGAATGCCACGGAATCGGCCGCGTCTACGAGGTGCCCGAGGACAAGATGGTCCCGGATCCGACGCTGACGATCCGGGAGCGCGCCATCGCTTCCTGGCCGAAGGCCTGGCACGGCCACCAGCTGCGCGATGTGCTCGTCGCTCTCGGCTACGACGTCGATGTCCCCTGGCAGGACCTGCCGCGCGAACACCGCGATTGGATCCTCTACACCGAGGAGACTCCGCACCTTCCCGTCCACTCCCGGCTGACGCTGGACGAAGCGCGCGAAGCGATCGCAGCAGGCGCCGAACCGACCTATTCGGGAACCTTCGTCGGAGCCCGGAAGTACGTGCTCGACACGTTCGCGAACACGAAGAGTGCCGGGATGAAGCGTCGCGTCGCCGAGTTCCTCAGTGCCGGTCCCTGCCCCGTGTGTCACGGAAAGAAACTCAGGCCCGACGCTCTGTCGGTGACGATCGCCGGTCTCGACATCGCCGAATTCTCCGCCCTGCCGCTGCATGAACTTATGCAGATCCTCAGCGATGCCGTCGTGGAGTCGAGAACATCCATGGACGCGGGCGATCACGCGCCGTCGTCACCCGGGCGCCAGTCGGCCGCCGAGGATCACTCCTCCGTCGACGATCACCCCTCGGCGGACAAGCTTGCCGCATTCGTCCGCCTCGGCGAGGGTCTCATCGACCGGCTCCGCCCGATCGTCGACCTCGGCCTCGGGTACCTCTCGTTCGATCGGACCACACCGACGCTGTCCGGCGGTGAGCTGCAGCGGCTGCGATTGGCCACCCAACTGACCTCGGATCTCTTCGGCGTCGTCTACGTGCTCGACGAACCCTCCGCTGGCCTCCACCCGCAGGACGTCGATGCCCTACTGGGCATCCTCGACGGGTTGAAGGACCGCGGGAACAGCCTCTTCGTCGTCGAACATTCCGTCGACATCATGAGGCATGCAGACTGGCTCGTCGACATCGGGCCCGGGGCCGGCGAACGCGGCGGGGACGTCCTCTACAGCGGGCCGACGGCCGGACTTGCCGAGATCGACGAATCCGTGACCAGGGGCTATGTCTTCGGCGGACGCGGACTCGAATCCCACGAACCCCGGCATCCACGAGGCTGGATGAAACTTGCGAACATCCGCCGCAACAATCTCCACGACATCAGCCTCGACCTGCCGCTGGGCTCACTGACCGCCGTGACCGGAATATCGGGATCGGGAAAGTCCAGCCTCGTCAGTCAGGTTCTCCCGGCCCTCGTCGGCGACCGACTGGGCACCTCCACCACTGCTGACGAACCGGCGTCCGATGATGACGCACTCCTGCTCGCCGACGAACCCGAGGACCTTGATGGCACCGTCACCGGGGAACTCACCGGGATCCGACGGGTGGTGAGCATCGATCAGAGGCCCATCGGTCGCACGCCCCGGTCCAACGTCGCAACCTACACCGGCCTGTTCGACCATGTGCGCCGGCGCTTCGCCGAGACCCCCGAGGCCAGAGAGCGCAGTTACAAGCCCGGCCGGTTCTCCTTCAACGTCGCCGGTGGACGCTGCCCCACCTGTGAGGGTGAAGGATCGGTCATGGTCGAGCTGCTGTTCCTGCCCTCGGTCTACACCGAGTGCCCCGACTGCCACGGCACCCGCTTCCAGTCGAGCACCCTGGAGATCCTGTGGCGCGGACGCAATATCGCTGAGATCCTGGGGATGAGCGTCGAGGAGGCCCACGACTTCTTCACCGGCGAATTCGACATCATGCGCTCACTGACCGCACTCATCGACGTCGCCTCGGCTACCTGCGCCTCGGCCAACCCGCCACCGAGCTCTCAGGCGGTGAGGCGCAGCGGGTCAAACTCGCCAGCGAGCTCCAGCGCTCCCAGCGCGGCGACACCCTCTACGTCCTCGACGAACCCACCTCCGGACTGCATTGCGCGGATGCCGACCGGCTCGTCGCACACCTGCAGACCCTCGTCGATGCCGGCAACACGGTCATCATGGTCGAACTCGATATGCGCGTCGTGGCCGTCGCCGACCACGTCGTCGAACTCGGCCCCGGCGCCGGTGACGACGGCGGCCGGGTCGTGGCGACCGGCACCCCCGCCGACATCGTCGACGCCGGAGCGGGTCCCTCCGCGAGGTACCTCGCCGCGGCGCTCTCCGAACTCCGGTGATCTGAGGCACACGACTTCATCCCGGCGGGCCGTGTGATCCCCAGAAACAAGCGGATCCCGGCGCCTGCCGGAATTGTTGGAGGCGTCTAAGTCTCAGTTGTGCGTAGACACACCCGATTCGCGGCGGGAAGTCTTGAGATATGCCCACAGCAATTCTCCGCCGCATCGCGATCTGCCTCGTCATCGCCGCACCCGCCGTGGTGCTTCGCGTCACCGGTGTCGAACTCGCTCCGGTTCTCGAGCTCCTCGCGTTCGGCGCCGCCATCGTCGCGGCTGCCTTTCTCCTGGCCTGGGCCGCCGAGGCGGCGCAGAAGGACATCTCGGGTGCTCTGGCGATCGCCCTGCTCGCCCTCATCGCGGTCCTCCCGGAATACGCCGTGGACCTCTACTACGCGTTCCGATCAGGATCTGACCCCGATTACCTGCACTTCGCGGCGGCGAATATGACCGGATCAAACCGACTGCTGCTCGGCTTCGGGTGGCCGCTCGTCGTCATCATCGCCCTCCTCGTCGCCCGCCGCATGGCCAAGCGGACGAAGGCCCCCATCCAGCATTCCCTGCGCATCGACTCGGGCAGCCGGATGGACATCGGCTTCCTCGTCATCCTCGGTGTGATCGCCTTCGCTATTCCGCTGCTCGGCAGCATCCCCATCTGGTTCGGCTCAGCCCTCGTGCTCATCTTCGTCGCCTATCTGTGGCGGGCCGGGCAGGCAGCGGGCGATGACGAAGAGGAGTTCGTCGGCGCCGCGGCTCTCATCGTCGCCATGCCGCAGAAGGCCCGTCGGGTCACAGTGGTGACGATGTTCGTCGTGTCCGCAGCGATCATCCTGCTGTCTGCCGAACCGTTCGCCGAGGCGCTCGTGGCCTCGGGCTCGGCATTGGGAATCGACAGTTACTTCCTCGTCCAGTGGCTGGCCCCGCTCGCCTCTGAGGCCCCCGAGTTCATCATCGCCGCGATGTTCGCCCTGCGCGGCATGGGCGGGGCGGCCATCGGCACACTCATCGCCTCGAAGGTCAACCAATGGAGCCTGCTCGTCGGCTCCCTGCCGATCGCGCATTTCGCGGGTGGCGGCGGCCTCGGACTGCCCCTGGATGGGCGTCAGATCGAGGAGTTCACTCTCACGGCTACGCAGACCATCCTCGGTGTGGCGATCATCCTGGCCCTGCGCTTCCATTGGGCACCGGCGCTGGGGCTCGCCGCGCTCTTCGGGCTGCAGTTCTTCGTCACGGACACCTCCGGACGCTACATCCTCTCCGCGATCCAGGCGGTCCTGGCGATCGTCGTCCTCATCCTCCACCGCCGTGACATCCTCCCCACGCTCGCTGCCCCGTTCCGCAGACCGCAGCCCGGCGATGTGACTGCAGACCCCGCCGAGGCGGCCGATCCGGAACGCGAATCGACCGTGACAATGTCTGCCGACCCGAATTCGGCCGGTACCCGCGCGTAGAATGACGATCATGCCGCGCCCCGCTGTCACCCGCATGGTCGAGGACTACGTCACCCTCATCTGGAAGGCCTACGAATGGCCGGGCGGTCGCCCCGCCACTACGGAGATGGCCGAACAGCTGGGAGTGACCGCCTCGACGGTGTCGGCGAACCTCAAGAAGCTCGCCCGCGACGGTTACATCGACTACGAACCCTACGGGCAGATCGTGCTCACCGACGTGGGTCGGCAGATCGCCGTCGAGATCGTCAGACGCCACCGCATCGTCGAGTCCTACCTGGTCGAGGCCCTGGGCCTGACCTGGGATCAGGTCCATGACGAGGCGGATCGGCTCGAACATGCCGTCTCCGACCTCGTGCTCGAACGGATGAACGCCGCATTGGGAAATCCGCAGCGCGACCCGCACGGCGATCCGATCCCCGATGCCGACGGGCACACCGCCGATTTCCCCAGCAGACGGCTGCAGGAGACTGCCCCGGGTGTCGAGGTCGAGGTCGTGCGCGTCTCCGACCGGTCGCCTGAACTGCTGCGCTACCTCACCGATCGTGGAATCGTCATCGGCACGAAGCTGCAGGTGAGATCGATCAGCTCGGCCGCCTCGGCGATCGCGGTCAGCGTCGGCGACGACAGCATCGAACTCGCCCTCGACGCCGCCGACGCGATCCGCGTCGGACCCCGACCCAGCTGAGGGCTGGACGACCGCCTGTCAGACGCCTGCAGATCGGCATCAGTGCGGACATCGGGGCGAGAGTCTCCCCGCCTCGTTCGCTTACGACAGATACGACAACTGCGACAGATACGACAACGCCCGGTCGGCTGCGAATGTCTTGCAGCAGACCGGGCGTCGACTATTGCGCGGGGCAAAGGCCCGGCAACGAACAGATCAGGCGTGGACGCGGATGAGGTGTTCGTTGGTGAACGCCTGGAACGCCCACTGAGCGTTCTCGCGGCCGTAGCCGGAGCGGTTGATGCCACCGAAGGGGTATTCCGGTCCGGACTCCATGTGGCTGTTGATCAGCGTCATTCCGGCGTTGATCTTCTTGCCGAACTCCTGACCCTTCTCCAGATCATCGGTCCACACCGAGGACATGAGGCCGTATTCGGTGTCATTGGCCAGACGCAGAGCATCCTCTTCGTCCTTGGCACGGTAGATCATCACGGCCGGGCCGAAGAGCTCGTTGCAGCCGAGGTCCGAACGCGGGTCGATGTCAGTGAGCACGGCCGGGGACATGAACCAGCCCGGGCGGTCGAGCTTCTTGCCGCCGGTGAGCAGGGTCGCACCATCGGCGACGGCTTTCTCGATCATGCCGATGATCTCGTCGCGAGCACCTTCGGACGACACCGGTCCCATGCCGACCTCGGGATCGTCGAAGTCGGAGACCTTGATGGCTTCGACGGCCTTGACGGCTTCGGCGACGAATTCGTCGTAGAGCTCATCGACGACGATCATGCGCTTGGGCGAGGTGCAGACCTGGCCGGCGTTCGCCAGACGCAGTCCGACGAGCTTCTGTGCCACCGAGGGCACGTCCTTGGAATCGAGGACGACAGCGGGGTCGTTGCCGCCGAGTTCGAGGACGGCGCGCTTGTAGTACTTCGCGGCGATCGCGGCCACCGAGGCACCGGCACCCTCCGACCCGGTGAGCGAGAAGCCCTTGACGCGGAAGTCCTTGAGGACCTCCTCGGCGTGGGAGGAGTCGAGGTAGATGTTCTGGTACACGCCCTTCGGCAGACCCGCCTCGGTGAGGAGGTCTTCGAAGTACTGCGAGGACTTCGGGCAGATCGACGCCTGCTTCATCATGATCGAGTTGCCGACCATGAGGTTGGGCAGCACGAAGCGGGCGATCTGGTTGTACGGGAAGTTCCACGGCATGATGCCCAGCAGCACGCCCAGCGGCTGGTGCTCGACATAGCTGCTGGCGGCGCCGGCAGCGGCCAGGTGAGTGGTGGACAGATGAGTGGCGGCGTTGTCGGCCATCCAGCGGGCGGTGCGGGCGACCTTGTCGACCTCGCCGAGTCCCTGCTTCTTGATCTTGCCCATCTCGCGTCCGATGATGTCGGTCATCTCATCGGCGTTCTCATCGACGAGATCGGCGAATTTCCGCAGGATTGCCGCGCGCTCATGCAGCGGCGTCTCCTTCCATGCCAGGTGCGCCTCATGGGCACGATCGATGTAGGCGGGAATCTCATCGACGGGTACGGAGGCGAACTCCTCCTCGACTTCGCCGGTGTTGGCATTGGTGACAGCGAACTTGCTCATGGAACGTCCTTTCACGGGTTGACGATCTGTGCCCTGTAACAAACTACAGTCTCCCGACATTCCGCGACACTTGAGTCCATCCCTGGGATTGGGAATAGGATTCGGGCATGGAGAGAGTGACTGGAATCGGCGGATACTTCCTGCGGGCCTCCGACCCCGAGGCGATGACGACGTGGTACCGAGACGTACTCGGGGTCGACTTCGGCGATCACGGACTGTGGCAGCAGCCGGCGGGACCGACCGTGATCGGGCTCTTCGAAGCCGACACCGACTACTTCGGGACGCGGCCGGAAGGCCAGGATCGGCAGCAGACGATGCTGAATTTCCGTGTCGCCGACCTCGACGCGATGATCGCGCAGCTCCGCGTTGCCGGCGCCGAGGTGGATGACCAGACCCAGCAGATGGACGGAATCGGACGCTTCGGCTGGGTGACCGATCCCGAAGGGAATCGGATCGAGCTGTGGGAGCCGGAAGAACAGGGGTGACCATCGGGTGAGCCCGTCCGTGGACGGATTGAACTGGGGTGGCGTGGACGTCGGATGGGCTGGGCTAGGCGGCCGCCTCGGCGGTGGCGGGTTCCCGGCGATCACCGACGAGCCGGCGCTTGACCGCGAACGACAGGACCGCGGCGATGACGCACATGGCCGCCCCGCCCCACCAGGCATAGGTGTACTCACCGAAGGCGTCACGGACGACACCCGCGGCGAAGGCTGCGCCGGCGGCCCCGATCTGATGGGCGGCGAAGACCAACCCGAAGACGATGGTGCCGTTGTCCCCGAAGATCTCCCGACACAGCGCGGCCGTCGGCGGGACCGTCGCCACCCAGTCGAGCCCGTAGACGACGATGAAGAGGATCATGCTCGGGTGCACGGTGTCCGAGAGCAGCCAGGGCAGGAGCAGCAGGCCGACTCCGCGGAAGGTGTAGTACGCGACGAGGAGGATGCGAGGATCGAACTTGTCGGTCAGCCAGCCGGAGAACACGGTGCCGACGATGTCGAAGATCCCGACGACGGCGAGCAGTCCGGCCGCCGTGGTGGCGGGCATCCCATGGTCGTGGGCGGAGGGGATGAAATGGATGCCGATGAGACCGTTGGTCGTGGCCCCGCAGATGGCGAAGGCGATGGCCAGAGCCCAGAACGAACCATGCCGAGCCGCGAAGAAGAGGCCTCCGAAGGCCTGACGCGCGGCGTTGGCGGGCCGACGCGGTGCGGCGGCGTCCGCATCGGCGTCGGAGGAAGGGGCCGGGGTGGGCCCGGCCGTCGCAGCAGGCTGTGCGCCGTAGGGAAGGACGCCCCGGTCCGAGGGATGGTCGCGGAGGACGAACCAGACGACGGGGGCGGCGAGGAGCGCGGCAGCCGCGATGAGCAGTGAGGCCGGGCGCCAACCGGTCGATTCGGCGATCGCGGCGACGGGTGGGAGGAAGATCAGCTGACCCGTGGCCGAGCCCGCGGTGAGGATGCCCATGACGAGTCCGCGGCGGGCGACGAACCACCGGTTGGCGATCGTCGCGGCGAAGACCAGGGCCATCGAACCCGTGCCGAGGCCGATGAGCACGCCCCAGAAGATCAGCAGCTGCCACGAGGCGGTCATGACGATGCTGCCGCCGGCGCCGAGGGCGACGAGGGCGACGACCTGGCGGATGCCGAAGCGGTCCATGAGTGCGGCGGCGAAGGGAGCGGTGAGACCGTAGAGGAGGAGGTTGACGCTCACGGCCAGCGACATGGAGCTCGTCGACCAGCCGAATTCGTGGTGGAGCGGGACCATGAGCGCCCCGGGGGCGGCGCGGAATCCCGCGGCGGTGAGCAGCGCGAGGAAGGCGACGGCCGCGACCCACCAGGCGGGATGGATGCGGCGGCGCCGGACGGTTTCGACAGAAGTGGTCGACATCGAAGACTCTGACTTTCTTCAAAGAAGTTATACAATAGGCAATATGAGCAGATCGTGACGAAGAAGGGAAGCAGTCGTGCCGCTTCGATCAGATTGGTCCGAGGAGTTCTGCCCGATCAGACGCTCGCTGGACGTGCTCGGGGACCCCTGGGTGCTGCTCATCGTGCGCGACGTCCTGCACGGTCGCGGTCGCTTCGACGAACTCCGCAGGAACCTCGGCATCTCCGAGGCCGTGCTCAGCCGCCGCCTGCAGTCGATGGTCGAGGCGGACCTGCTTGAGACGTCCGACTACCGTGACGGCGGACGAGTCCGACGGGGCTATGTGGCCACCGAGGCGGCTGCCGAACTCCTGCCGATCCTGCAGCAGCTCGCCGTATGGGGAGAGAGACACACGGCGATGCCGACCGGCGGCGAGCACATGGCGATGATCCATGAGGCCTGCGGACAGGAGACGACCCGGGGCGAATCCTGCAGCTTCTGCGGGGAACGACTGGTGCCCGAGGAGATGACCTGGGTCAAACCCTGGAAGGGGACGAGCGATCATCTGCAGGGGGCTGGGACTCTCCTCTGAGTACGCGACTTCGAGGCGCTGGCGGGCTTAATGTAGGTCCATGGAGAGAGTGAGCGGAATCGGCGGGTACTTCCTTCGAGCACAGGATCCTGAGTCCCTGTTGGCCTGGTACCGGGACGTTCTCGGCATCGACCTCGGTGCACACGGCCTGTGGAATCAGCCGGCGGGTGCCACGGTGATCGCGACTTTCGATGCCGACACCGACTACTTCGGGTCCCGTTCCGAAGGCTTCGGACAGCAGCAGAGCATGCTCAACTTCCGGGTCCCAGATCTCGATAGGATGCTGGCTCAAGTCCGGGAGTCCGGCGCCGAGGTGGATCCTGAGACCCAGGAGATGGCCGGGGTCGGACGCTTCGGCTGGGTCCATGATCCCGAAGGCAATCGGATCGAACTCTGGCAGCCGCCCAGCGACGACGGAGAAGGGCAGCGATGACGGCGGAAGGGCGCACTCTCACCTATTTCGTCGCAATGTCTCTCGACGGCTTCATCGCCGGACCCGATGGAGGCGATCCGAGCAGCTGGTGGCCGATCACCGAGGACTATGTCTCCTTCCTCCGCGAGGAGTATCCGGAGACGCTGCCGGGGCCGGCCAGAGAAGCGATGGGACTGACTGCAGCGGGAAGACATTTCGACACTGTCGTCGAAGGGCGGCGGTCCTTCGAGGTCGGATTGGCTGCCGGTGTCTCGGAAGCCTACCCGCATCTGCGACATCTCGTCGTCTCGAACTCTCTGACCGCGAAACCCGACTCCGCCGTGGAAGTCATCGGCGAGGATCCGGTGGGACGGATCCGTGAGCTCAAGGCCGAACCCGGCCTCGGGATCTGGCTCGTCGGCGGCGGTGCGGTGGCCGCGAGCCTGCGGTCCGAGATCGACGAGCTGATCATCAAGCTCGCGCCCATCAGCCTCGGCGCGGGAATTCCGCTGTGGGGTTCCGATACCGTCTTCGACAGCACTCACTGGGAGCGCAGAGATGTGCGGACCTTTCCCGGCGGGATGACTCTGCTCCGCTTCGCACGCTCATCCGCACTCAGTCCAGATGGGCCAATGCGGTGATGATTCTGTTCTCGATTCCCTCGGGGCCGGGGAAGATGCGTGTGGCGGAGCGCTGATGGGCGATGCCGTGGAGGCCGAGCCAGAGCGCGATCGCATCGGCATCGGGATCCCGACTGGTCGAGACTCCCGCCTCGACGCAGCGCTGCAGGACGGTCTTGAGCATTCCCATCGCCGTTGCGCCGAGTTCGCGCAGAGCCTCTTCGGTGATGGTCTCATCCAATTCGGGGATCCAGACGCCGCCGAACATCGCCCGGTAGGGCCCGGGGTGCTCGGCGGCGAAGCGGAGATACGCGTGGCATGTGGCCAGCAGCTGATCCCGTGGTTCCTCACCTGCGGCCTCGACCGCCGAGCGCAGCTCTGACTCCAGTTCGGAGAACGCCTTCTCCACCACGGCGAACATGATCGCCGCGTGGCTGTCGAAGTGCCGATAGATCGATGGTGCGGCGATGCCCAACGACCGGGCGATGGCACGAAGGGTGACGGCACCGGACTCGCCGCTCTGGTCGAGGAGTGCGGCTGCGCCGGTGACGATGTCCTCCCGCAGCCGGCCCCCTTCTCCTCGAGGATTGCGACGGCGCTGTGGATCGGACTCTGAACTCATGGCTGTGAGTATACAGGTGTTAGGTCGTGTGCAGATGAAATAACGTCTGTAAGGTTACAGGCGTTAGCTCACTAGGAGAGCCACCTCTCGAAAGGACCATCATGACCAGCGCAACCCCGATCCCGAACACAGAATCTCCCTCGATCCGACCGAATCGGCTCGGACGAATCTTCGCCCGCACCGCGATCATCTCTGCCTATATCGCCACGATCCTCGTTCCCACCGGCTTCGCGAAGATCGCCATCGCCCCGGTGATACTCGTCCTCGCAGCCACACTCGCAGGCCCGAGTGTGCGACGGCTCTGGTGGGCGGCAGCGGCCCTCTTCATCGTCTATGCGATCCCGTTCATCCAGTACGCCGTGAACCTGAACCGGGAGCAGAGCCTGTCGAAGGACATGGACCCGGTGTGGTGGGTGATCATCCCTCTCGTCGGCATCGTCTACATCGCTGCCTACCATGTGGGGCGGGCCCGGCGACGTCAGCGCGGACAGCACCCGGTCGGATGACTCTGCTCCTCATCAAGAGGACAGATGCGTGTTTCACGAGCTCAGATGCCGGCTTCAGAAGCTCAGATGCCGGTTGGGAAGACTCACGAGCCGTCGGCAGCGATGTGCACCGTGAATGGTCGAGTCGCGGAGTCGAAGGCAGCCGTCGTACCGGTGGCCCCCATCCCGCTGGTGCGGGCCGGCTCGTAGGTCCGCACTCCTCCACCGCCCTGCCACTGATTGATCCAGACGACTCCGGCCGGGATGCCGGCAGCCAGTTCGATGTGCTCGGCATTGCGGGAGTACACCGTGGCGGCCAGACCGAAGGACGAGTCCGCGGCCCGGTCGAGCGCCTCGGCGAATGAGGACACGACCGCTACCGGCGCGATCGGACCGAAGGTCTCCTCGGTCATAACCGACATCGAAGCGTCGACATCGGTGATGACGGTCGCCGGATAGAAGAATCCCGGACCGTCGGGGACCTCGCCTCCTGTTCGCACCGTCGCCCCTTTCGCCACAGCATCGCTCACCTGTGCAGCGACGATGCGCCGCTGCCTCTCGTCGACCAGAGGCCCCATCATCACGTTCGGCTGCATCCCGTCGCCGGAGGCGTAGGCTTCAGCGGCACTGACCAGCTCGGCGATGAAGTCCTCGGCAATCGCCTCATGCACAAAGATGCGCTCCATCGATGTGCAGATCTGTCCGGTATTGACGAACGAGCCGAAGGCCACCGCCTGCGCGGTCGCCGCGACATCGACGTCCTCGTCGACGATGACCGGATCCTTTCCGCCGAGCTCGAGAACCGCACGGTGCAGAGCCTGTCCCGATGCCGCACCGACCTGCCGCCCGGCGGACACCGAACCGGTGAAGTGAACGAGGTCGATATCGTCATGGCCGGCCAGCGGCGCACCCGCGTGGACGTCGCCGAGCACGAGGTTGAGGACGCCGTCGGGAAGGTCGAGAAGCTCGAACAGGCGCACCGTTGACAGGGGTGAGCGCTCCGAAGGCTTGACCACCACGGTGTTTCCGGCCGCCAGCAGGGGACCGAGGGCACCGAGCACCATGGTGACGGGGAAGTTCCACGGAGTCACGACGGCGGCCACGCCCACCGGCCGGCGGATGACCCGGGTCCGCCCTCCGTCGGGATCGTCGGTGGAGGTCTCGAACGCGTAGGACAGTGCCTCCTGCGCAGCGGCCTTGAGCCCGGCCACCCCGGCCGCGATGAAATTGCGGCCGATGCCCACCGGTTTGCCCATCTCACGGCATTCGAGTTCAGCGAGTTCGTCCGTGTGCTCGTCGATCCGATCAGCCCATCGGATCAGCCGGGTCACACGGTCCTCGACCGTCAGCGCTGCCCACGCGGATTGGGCTGCCATCGCCGAGGCGACTGCCAGGTCGACGTCGGCCGCCGTTCCCTGCGGGAATTCGGCCACGACCTCCTCGGTCGAGGGATTGACCACGGTCAATCGGTTCGGGTCCTGCGAGTCGGTCCAGGTGCCGTCGATGCAGTTCTGCAGTGTCTTCACGATTGTCGTGTCTCCTCAGGAGATGGGAAATGGGCAGTGCCGTGGTCAGGGCAGGTGTGCCGGAGTCGGTCTGCGGCCAGGTCAGTCGAGGCGGTCGGCCATGAGCTCGCCGACCATGATCGATGCCAGATTGGTGTTCGCTCGGGGGACCGAAGGGAAGATAGACGCGTCGATGACATGGAGACTCTCGAACCCGTGCACGCGGCAGCGGGAATCGACGACGGACGTGGGATCATCGGCGCCGCCCATACGGCAGGTGCTCGTTCCGTGCTGTGCGTCGGCGACGGTGGCCAGAAGGTGGGCATCGAGCGCCTCGTCATCGTCGATGACTGCGAACAGCTCCGGGTTGCACTCCTCGAGCGACCCGCCGAGGATGGACTGCGTTGCGTCCTGATCGAGCAGTTCCACGAGACTTCTGACCCCGAGCCGCAGCCGAGCGCGGTCACCGTCATCGGAGAGCATCCGCTCGGCGACGACAGGCTGGGCGTGCGGGTCAGTGGAGGAGAGTTCGACGGTGCCGCGCGAGTCCGTCTGGTTGAGCCAGACTCCGAACGCACCGTATTCGGCTTCGGTGTTCGCCGTCGCCATGGAGATCACGCTCTGATTCATCGAGACGAACATCAGATCGTTGTATCTCTCCTCGGGGTCGCTCGACCAGCGGACACACACGTTCGTGTGACGGTCATGCGGAGACGAGATGCCTGAGGCGTCATTGAGCGGAAGGGTGATCGAGGCCATCGCATGATCCTGGAGACCGCGTCCCACCGGGAGATCGGCACGAGTGTCGATACCCATGGCCGTCAGATGCTCACGAGGGCCGATGCCGGATCGCATGAGGATGGCCGGTGAGTGGATGACTCCGGCGCTGAGGACGATCGCATCGCCGCAGCGGATCTCCGGGGTGCCGTCGATGAGGATGCGAACACCGATGGCACGGTTGCCGTCGAAGACGATTCTGTCTGCGCTCGCCTCACCGAGGATGGTGAGGTTCGGCAGCCCGCGTGCGCCTTCGAGGTAGGCATCGTTGACGCTGACGCGGCGGGAATCACGGGAATTGATGGGGTAGGGAGAGACGCCGGTTGCGTGCGGGGCGTTGACGTCGGCCGCCCAGGGATGGCCTGCGGCCAGGGCCGAGTCGGCCAGTGCCGTATCCACCGCACCCCAATCCTCGCGGGGAGCGCGGAAGATGGGTGTGGGCCCGGAGTCTCCATGCCATTCGGCGGCGCCGAACTCCTCGTCGGTCTCCAACTTGGCGAAGTAGGGCAGAACCTCCTCACCGGACCATCCCACGCATCCGGACTTCGCCCATTCGTCGAAATCCTCGAGCGGCGGGCGAATCGCAATCTGCCCGTTGACCGAGGAGCTTCCTCCCACCCCCTTTCCACGCCAGTACGGTGCGGGCTCCTGTACGTCGGTGCGAGTTGCATTGAGATCGCGCCACATCATGCCGTCGATGGCGTCGGGCTCCATGATTGCGACCGCCGGGTTGGGCGACCGCCACACCTCGTGCATCTCTGCCGACCGATAGTCTCGACCTGCTTCGATGAGGAGGACGCGTCTGCCCTTCTCCGCCGAGCGGACTGCAAATGCCGCCCCGGCTGAGCCGGCGCCGACGACGATGATGTCCCAATTGTCTTCTTCCACGTCACATCTTCCTTGAGAACGAGTACTTTGGGAGGCAACGGCGGACCGTTCTTCCGCATTTCCACTAGAATGGCGTAGATCACATTGTTCAGTCAATAGTGAATATTCAATTCTGAGTGAATTTCTACGAAGGGAATCGGGTTGGACGCGCTCGCAGACAGAGACGATCGTGAGCTGAGGTTTTCGCTGGTTGAGAGCTTCGGCTCTCAGATCGGCGACGCCATGGGCTGGCCACCGATGGCCGGTCGGGCGGCGGGCGTTCTCATGCTCAGTGATTCACCGCTGACCATGGCGCAGCTCCAGGACGCTCTCGACGCGAGCAAGGGCTCGGTGTCCGAGACCACCCGACTGCTCATCGACAACGGCGTGATCGAACGGTTCAAGGGGCTCGGGCAGCGACAGTACGTCTACCGGTGGAGACACGATGCTTGGGTCGGGTGTCTGGAGCATCAGCTGCGCGCGACGGCACAGCTGCTCGACTTCGCGGAATCGGTGCGGGTCCAGGGACAGAAGCTCCCTCGAACCCAGCGTCAGCGAGTCGAACAGATGGGCGAGTACTACAGGTTCATGACGGACCGGCTCCAGGGGCTGCTCGAGGACTACACCCGAATAGCTGGGGCAGACGGCGAGGAGTGAACGAGCTGCCCGGAGTGATCAGGCGGGTCCGCAGTCGGCAGTCATCGTCTGCGTCTCCCCGCTGCCGTTGGTTGCGCGGCCACTTCTCGAGCTGTGCTAGGAGCGCTCGACGCGAAGGGCCACCCAGACGAGGGCCAGGGCGGCCAGGGCGAGAACGATCGCAACGAGAACCGGGGCTCTGAAGCCCCACCCGAGGGCGATGACCGCCCCGCCGAGTGCGGGCCCCGCTGCATTGCCGACGTTGAAGGCGGAGGTGTTGACGCTCGCCGCGAGGGTCGGAGCCTGAGTGGCGATCTGGAAGACGCGCGCATTGAGCGCCCCGGCGATCGAGAAACCGCTGGCGCCGACGAGGACGATCATGACGATCGTGGCCCAGCCGTTGTCGGCGACGAGCCACAGGGCGAGCAGGCTGAGAGCCAGGGCCGCGAGGCTGCCGATGATATTGCCGAAGATGCTGCGGTCGGCGAGCCTGCCGCCGACCACCACGCCGATGAACGAGCCGATCCCGAAGGCCGCGAGAACACCGGGGACCAGAGCCGGGGAGAGCCCGGCGACGTGAGTGAGCAGCGGTGAGAAGTAGGAGAACGCGGCGAACACCGAGGACTGGAACAGCGCCGTCGTCCCCAGGGCCAACCAGATGCGCGGGCCTCTGAAGGCCACGAGCTCGGCCCTGAGCAGGGTCGGCAGGTGCAGCTCCGCCTCGGCGCGCTCTTCCTTCGTCGACCTGGTGGTCACGGCGATGAGGACCGCAGCGAGCGCGGTAACGACGGCGACGGCCCAGAAGGTCGCGCGCCACCCGTACTGCGTGCCCACCCAGGTGCCCAGCGGGACGCCGACGAGGTTCGACACCGTGAGTCCGCCGACGAGCCCGGCCAGGGCGCGACCGTGCACCTCGCGCGGGGCGATCCTGGTCGTGTGCACGGCGGCGACCGCCCAGAACCCTCCGCAGGCGATGGCCGAGAGGACGCGGCTGAGCATGAGCAGTGAGTAGCTCGGGGCGAGTGCGGCGAGGATGTGCAGGGCGGAGAAGGCGATGATCGTGATGATCATCGTGGCCTTCCGCGGGAGTTTGAGGGTGAGCAGGGCCATTGCGGGGGCACCGACGATCATGCCGACGGCGAATCCGGTGATGAGCAGACCGGCCTGCGGGATGCTGATTCTCAGGTCGGCGCTGATCGGTTCGAGGATGCCGGCGATCATGAATTCGCTCGTGCCGAGGCAGAAGATCACGGAGGCCAGCAGGTAGACCTGGGCGGGCACGCGGATCCGGGACGCTGCGCTCGTCTCAGTGGACGAGGTCGTCATGACTGGGGACTGCTTTCTGTCGGGGTGGGAGCGTCGAGGGCTGCTCGACCCGCCGGGGTGCACAGGTTCTCGACGAAGGCTCTGGCCTGGGCGAGCACCGTCTCGGCCGGGAGGACTCGAGCACCGATTCGCAGGCCCGCAAGCACGCTTTGGACGAGTTCTCCATGGACGTTCGCATCGATGGCCGGCCGGATGTGCCCGGCCGCCTGCCCGCGTTCGATGAGCGTCCGATAGGCGGCCACCCAGGCATCGCGGTCGGGATCGAGGATCGAGCAGACCGCATCGACCTCGCGGCCGAGTTCGGCCGCAGTGTTCGCGGAGAGGCAGCCCGTGCGGTTCTCGTCCGCGCACTGCTTGGTCAGTTCTCCGCCGAGGCGGTGCATGAGGAGCGCGGGTGCCGGTCGGGAGCTGGTCAGCAGCTCCTCACGGGCGGGAATCCCGGTCGCGGTGTAGTCGCGCAGTGCGCGGAGGAACACCGCGTCGAGGCTGTCGAAAGTGTTGTAGAAGCTCGACCGGCCGATGTCGGCGCGTTCGCAGACGAGTCCGACGTCGTTCCCGCGTAGCCGTGTTCGCTGAACACGGCGATGGCGGCGTTGATCACCGCCTGCTCGTCGAAGGTCTTCTTCCTGCCCATGAGGCGAGCGTAATGCATTTTGGACAGAAGTGTCCAATAAATTCCTCATGGAGCCCTGCGGACTCGGACAAGCGGTGCTCAGGCCCTGCGAGAGGACAGGATGCAGAACTCGTTGCCTTCGGGGTCGGCGAGGACGACCCAGGGTTCATCTCCCGTCTGGCCGATGTCCACGCGCTTCGCGCCGAGGGAGAGGAAACGGGCCACCTCGGCGGCCTGGTAGTCGGGACGGAAATCGAGATGCATCCGGTTCTTCACGGTCTTCGGCTCAACATCGATGCCGAAGATCAGTCCGGGCAGACGCTCAGGGGTTTCGCGGATCTCGATTTCGGTCGCGCTCTCATCGACGATCACCCACCCGAGCGCCTCGGCCCACCATCGCCCGAGGGCATGCGGATCGCGGGCGTCGATGATGGACTGTTCCCACACAAGTGCCACGGACTCAGGATAGATCGCTGCTCGCCAGTTGTGAACAGCGCAGTCCCGGGTGAGGCGGTGGACGCACGGCCGCCGGAGATCACAACAGGTGTAACGTGACGGCAGGTCACCTTGATGCGTACTGATCCGCCATGATGGCTGCTGACCCGCACTGATGCCTACGTACCCGCACACCGATCCCGAGGTGGCAGTTCACGATGAGTCCGACCGACAGGGAAGTCAGGAAGCAGCTGCGTGAGAACGCAGCGAACTGGAAGCTCGGCCTGTTCTACTTCTGTCCGCGCGATCCGGCGTTCCTCGTCCCGAAGCGCGTCGGCATCGGATGGACGGTCAACTTCGGCAGTCCGTGGTCGCTGCTCTTCGTCGCGGCTGTCGTGGGGGCCGTGGTGTGGGGCATCTTCTCCTGAGCGCAGCCCCGAGGCTCAGGCACCCACATCCTGGAGGTGGTGCCTGACCTCGTGGAGACCGTACCTGGTCAGCGAGGTGATCGTGAACTCGCGACCATCGGCCCGGTATCCCTTGCGATTCCATTCGTCGTTGGCGACGTCGGCGAGCTGCGCCGAGTATCCCTGGGCGGCCGAGCGGAGGCCGGCGAACACCTCAGCGGGGTCGGCATGGGCGTAGTCGGATTCGAGGGCGACCGAATCCCCGTCGAAGTTCGGCAGGGTGGGCCCCTCCTCGGCGATCATCAGCCGGGTGCGCTCGCGGAAGAGGTCGAGGACGTCGCGCATATGTGCCCCGTATTCGAGCGCCGACCACCGATGCGGATCCGCGCGCTGGCCGGCATCGGCGCGACTGAGCACCGCCTCCCATGACTGGGCGGCGGAGAGGATCTCATCCGGGGCGGTGCTGACGTCCTCGACTCCGGTGAAGCCGCATTCGGCGCACCCGCCGTCGATGACCTCGGCCCAGTCACGCGTATCCGGGGTGATCTCGTCCATGGTCGTGTCCTTCCCTGAAGCTTGGATTCCCACCGGCGCCGAGGTGGCTCCCACCTCGGCGCGGTGTCATCCACCGTTGATGATCGTCGCGAGCACCGTGGCCTGGCTGATGTCATCGCGCTTCGCGGCCGTGAGCAGGGTCAGCCTGCCCTTCTTCGCGTATCCCCGCAGGCTCTCGAGCGCCTCGGCGGGTTCCTCGGCTTTGAGCTCCTCTCGGTATCGACGTGAGAATTCCTCGAACTTCTCCGGGTCGTGGGAGTACCACTTGCGCAGTTCGGTCGATGGGGCGACGGCCTTCGCCCAGTCGTCGAGCTCGGCTTTGTCCTTGCTGACTCCGCGCGGCCAGACCCGGTCGACGAGGACGCGGGTGCCGTCGGAGTTCTCCGGGTCATCGTAGATGCGGCGGACCCGGGCGTTCTTCTGTGCGGCCATCAGTGACCTCCGTTCTGTGGTCGTCTTCAGTCTATGACGCGTCTCCGGCGATGCAAGGAGCGGACAGAAGCGCAGGTCAGCACCGGTGAGAAGAAGCAAGTCCGACGGTCATTCCATGTTCGCGCTCGAAGCGTATACTGGCGAGCCAAGCGCCGTTGTGATGATGCAGGGCACGTCGACGGCGAACTCACTTCGCGAGGAGATGATGCAGCGACGGTCATGACCGAGGCCTTTCCGAACGGAAAGACGCCGCAGCATGTGCTGGGTCCGCCGGCTCCGGCCGCCGTGTTCCTCGTCCTCACCGTGAGATCCGGCGCCGAGGCGGAGGCCAAGGACTTCCTCGGCGACATTGCGGGGGTGGTCAGGTCGGTGGGCTTCCGCGCTCGCGAGGATCACCTCAGCTGCGTGACCGGCATCGGCGCCGAGCTCTGGGACCGGATGTTCGACGCCCCGCGCCCGGCCAAGCTGCACCCCTTCATCGAACAGCGCGGAGACGTCCACACCGCGCCGTCGACCCCCGGTGATCTGCTCTTCCACATCCGGGCCCGGCGGATGGACCTCTGCTTCGAACTCGCCCGCCAGCTCGTCGGCGAACTCGGTGACGCCGTGTCCGTCGTCGACGAGGTGCACGGTTTCCGCTACTTCGACGAACGCGACATCATGGGCTTCGTCGACGGCACCGAGAACCCCGAGGATCAGGAGGCCGTGGACTCGGTGTTCACGCCGACCGGTGGAGATGACCCGGCGAGCAGCACCTATGTGATCGTGCAGAAGTACACCCACGACATGGCCGCATGGGAGGCGCTGAGCGTCGAGGACCAGGAGGCGGCCTTCGGTCGGCACAAACTCTCCGATATGGAGTTCCCCGACGAGGACAAGGCGCCGAACTCCCATCTCATCCTCAACACGATCGAGGACGAATACGGGACCGAGCACAAGATTGTGCGTGACAATATGGTCTTCGGATCGGTCGAGTCCGGCGAGTTCGGGACCTACTTCATCGGCTACGCCGCCGACGTCAGCGTGACCGAACAGATGCTCGAGAACATGTTCGTCGGCAACCCCCGCGGCACCTACGATCGGATCCTCGACTTCTCGACCGCGCAGACCGGCGGCCTCTTCTTCGTCCCCTCCCAGGGTTTCCTCGACGATCCCGACGGAGAGCTCGCCGCCGCCGAGCCATCCGATGCGCAGAACGACGACCCGGCCTCCGCCTCGGCGAGGGTCGAGGAAACAGACCCACCCAATCCCGCATCAGCCGACGACCCCGCACCGGCCGACGACAGCCTCGGCATCGGCAGCCTGAGAAGGAGAGACCAGTGAATAACCTCTATCGCGAGCTTGCCCCCATCCCCGGCCCGGCCTGGGCGGAGATCGAGGAGGAGGCTCGGCGGACATTCAAACGCAATATCGCCGGCCGCCGGATCGTCGATGTCGAAGGGCCCACGGGCTTCGAGACCTCCGCGGTGACCACCGGCCACATCCGAGACGTCCAGTCGGAGACGAGCGGACTGCAGGTCAAGCAGCGCATCGTGCAGGAATACATCGAGCTGCGGACCCCATTCACCGTGACTCGGCAGGCCATCGATGACGTGGCCCGCGGGTCCGGTGACTCGGACTGGCAGCCCGTCAAGGATGCGGCCACGACGATCGCGATGGCTGAAGATCGGGCCATTCTCCACGGGCTCGATGCGGCCGGGATCGGCGGAATCGTTCCCGGCAGCTCGAATGCCGCAGTGGCCATCCCCGACGCCGTCGAGGACTTCGCGGACGCCGTCGCCCAGGCGCTGAGTGTGCTGCGCACGGTGGGAGTCGACGGGCCCTACAGCCTGTTGCTCTCCTCCGCGGAGTACACCAAGGTCTCCGAGTCCACCGACCACGGCTACCCGATCCGCGAGCACCTCTCCCGGCAGCTCGGCGCCGGAGAGATCATCTGGGCGCCCGCGCTCGAAGGGGCGCTGCTCGTCTCCACGCGCGGGGGTGACTACGAGCTTCACCTCGGCCAGGACCTGTCGATCGGTTACTACAGCCACGACAGCGAGACCGTCGAACTCTATCTGCAGGAGACCTTCGGATTCCTCGCGCTGACCGACGAATCCAGTGTGCCTTTGAGCCTCTGATGAGCGGCTGATGAGCGTCTGAGGTGGGGCGGGCAGGTCTGCCCAATGGCAAAAGGTGCGTAAGTGACCCGGAGACGGTCGTGTGACCGCGGCCGGGCGCTCGCCCATGCCACAATGACCGTATGGGACGATTCGGACGCCGCGGATTCTTTGCCGCCTCACTCGGAGTCGCGGGCATCGCCCTCTCCGGATGCTTTCGGCAGGCCCAGACCGACCCGGCCGCGGTCGCCGATGCCCTCCGTTCCGCGGTCACAGCCATGCCGGAGCATCTGGACGGCGAGGTGCAGTTCCAGGACAGCTTCTCCGCCGGGACCACGATCGGCGGGGTGCTCACGCTCGCCGGCAGCAGCTCCTACGAGGTGGCTGACTCCCTGCATGCGGTCCTGGAGACGATCATCCGAACCTATGTGGACCAGCCCGGAACGGACACGGCGTTCGTCCGGGTCGAAGGGCATCCGAGCGGCGATGCCGCGACACGTGTCCTTGCCGCCGACATCATTCCCGCGGCGAGCGGTGCCAATGTCACCACCGACGACCTCGCCGAGTTCTACGGCATCTGAGTGCGCCGTTGCGTGGCCTCGGTCCGTCTGGCTCTCGGATCGACGGACCGTCTGGCCGGCGGCGTGAGCGGATGCACTGGGACCCGGATGCAGAGGCTGATGGCAATCAATCGCGGCAATTCCCCGTCCAGGGGGTCGAAGCGGTGTAAGAATGGAGCGTGCACGAGCGCCACACTTGTGTCGGTCAACAGGGTCGACGCGCTCACCATGACAGGACGACGATGCCCGAATCCCCCGCCACCCGACCCCGCACCGCCGAAGGAGCCGAGATCGGCGCCCTGATCGGAGGGGCATTCGGGCTGCTGTTCCTCATCATCAACTCGGGTCAGTTCTCGCCCCTGGGGCGCACACTTGTCATCGCCGTCGGCGTCCTGGCTTTCGCAGGCATTGCGGTCTTCGCGGTTCGCGGACTGCGGCGGAACCGAGGTGGAGGCGGCCGTCTCGGCGAATCAGGGAAACGCGGCCGTCAGGAACCGCCGCTCGGCCGCGCCTACTGGATCATCGTGCTCATCGAGGCGGTCCTCCTGTTCGCCGGAGCCCGACTGCTGGCGAGCCTCGGCCATCCGGAGCTCGGAGTGGCCTGGGTGGCCGTGGTCGTCGGCACCCATTTCTATGCGCTCGGCCGCGTGTTCGGGCTCGACCGCTTCCATGTGCTCGCCACCGTCGTGACCCTCTGCGGCATCGGCGGGTTCATCGCCTTCTTCGCCGCGGCACCGGCGTTCATCCCGGTCATCAGCGGCGTCATCTCGGGCTTCGTGCTGCTCGCCTTCGCCATGTGGGCCCTCGTTCCGACCGAGCGGTAGAGCCCGGCACGCATCGGGTTTCGTCCACTTCGTCATCGGGTTCTGATCCAGTCATTGAGTTTTGTCTCGATGACTGGATCAGAATCCGATGACTCCCCAGGAGGTGCCTGGGCCAGGGAGTCCCCCCCCACCTCGCGTGCGCTGGTGGCCGCTCGGTGGGGCGGGAGGTCAGTCCTCGGCGGGGGCTTCGGGGACCCCGGTGCCGTCCTTCTTCAGCGGCTGCACGCGCGGGGGCGGGAATTCCGGCGCGGCAGCCGCGGGGCGGGCCTCCAGCCCGGCGAACACCTCGGCGATGGCGCGGTCGAGCTGCGGATCATCGGCGGCGAAGAGCTGACCGGGATCGTGCTCGACCTCGATATCGGGGTCGACTCCGTAGTTCTCCACACTCCAGCCCTTGCCCTCGATCCAGAAGGCGTAGCGCGGCTGCGTCACTCCGGTGCCGTCGACGAGATCGTAGCGACCGTCGATGCCGACGACTCCGCCCCAGGTGCGCACGCCGATCACCGGGCCGATGCCCTTGGCCTGCACGCGCGCGTTGATGATGTCGCCGTCGGAGCCGGAGAACTCATTGGCCACGAAGACCACGGGGCCGCGCGGAGCATCCTCGGGGTCCCGGTCCATCTGGTCATAGCTGCGAGCCGCACCCCAGGCAACCACCTGATCGGCGAAGCGTTCGGCCACCAGAGCGCTCGTGTGCCCGCCTCGGTTGAACCGCACATCGGCGATGACGCCCTCGCAGGCCATGGCCTGCCGCAGATCCCGGTGCATCTGCGCCCACCCGTATGAGGTCATGTCGGGGACATGCACATAGCCGATGCGGCCGGCGGACTTCTCGGCCACATACTCCCGGCGCGAGCGCACCCAATCCTGATATCGCAGCTTCTCCTCACTGGCCAGCGGAATGACCGCGACCGTGCGGTCCTTGCGACCGCGGCGCAGAGTGAGCTCGACGATCGTGTCCGCGGCGCCCTGCAGATGAGCGGCGGGACCGGCCGCCTCGTCGACGGGCTGACCATTCACGGCGACGATGACATCGCCGGTCTGGGCCCCGACGCCAGCCTGCCGAAGCGGCGACCTGGCATCCGGTTCACTGCTCTCACCGGGAAGGATGCGCTCAATCGTCCATCCATCTGCCGTCTTGGCGAGATCCGCACCGAGGAAGCCGAGCTTCTTCGACCCATCGCCGAGCCCCGACGGCGGCGTGACATAAGCATGCGAGGTGTTGAGCTCACCCACGGTCTCCCACAGCACGTCCACGAGATCGTCGTGAGTCAGGGCCTTCGCGGCCACGGCACGCCAGCGCAGCGTGACCGACTCCCAATCGACCCCGTTCATGTCTTCGCGCCAATAGTGGTCGCGCATGATCCGCGAGTTCTCCTCGAACATCTGCAGCCACTCGGCCCGACGGTCGAGTTCGAACCGCAGACGCGACAGGTCGACGGAGACGAACTCATCATCGTCGGCCTCGACCTTCCGGTTCGCAGGCACCACGCTGATCGCATCGTCGCTGCGCACGACGAGCAGCTTGCCGTCTCCTGAGATCTCGTACTCGTCGGCCTTGTCGACGACGGTGGTGACCTTCCGCTTGGCGAAGTCGAAGTACTGGACCACCTCGGCGGGTTTGTCACCGGTATCCCCGGCCCGCTGTGTGCCGAGCTCACCGGCCTCGACGTCGCCGGTGCGCAGCCAGACGAGGCCGCCCTCGGCGGATTCGAGATCACGGAAGACCCCCGAGGCGACGGGGAACGGCACGATGCGCTCCTCCGCACCCTCGAGTTCGACCTCGACGGTGGCGACGGGCTTGTCCCCGCGACCACGCTCGGCCTTGGCATCTTCGGTGGCCTCATTGATCGCCCACCCGCCGGCGCTCGGGCCGAACGGTGCGGGCTCATCGGCGGCCAAGGGCAGCAGCCACGGTCGGGTGACGCCGTTGAACGACAGGTCGAAGGCATGCTGGTTGTACGAGGGATCGAAGGTGCGATCGGAGAGGAACGCGACGAATTTTCCGTCGCGGGTGAAAGTCGGTGAGAAGTCGTTGAACTTGCCCGTCGTCAGCGGCTGGGCCTGACGATCCGACTTCACCTCGGCGATCATCAGCTGCGCGAGCAGCTCCTCACCCTGCGTCGGCTGTGACCAAATAAGGTACTTCCCATCGGGTGAGAACCGCGGATCCCGCGCCTCGCCATGACTCGAATGCCCGACCAGCCGCGTCCGCCCGTTGCCCACCTCGACGGTCCGAATCGATCCGTCGTGGGAGATCGTGGCGAGCATCTTCCCCGCCGGATCCGCCTGCAGGTGAAGGACCCGTCCCAGGGCTCCGGCCCCGATTCGCCGAGGCGGCTTGTCCCCGGTCACGGACGCGACCTCGATCGCGTCCTCCCCTTCGACATCCGTGATGTATGCGGCGTAACCCGTGTCCCCGAGGACGAGGGGTTCGCGGGTGCGGATCGACGAATCCGCGCACAGTGCACGGGCCGGGCCTTCGCGGTGGGCGAGCCAGAAGGTCTTGCCGCGCCATTCCACGACCGAGGCATTGCCTGCCTGGTCAGGGCTGATGCTGTTGAGCCCGGTCTTCGGATCGAGGCTCAGCGGCTGCACCTGAGTGCCCGGCAGAGTCACTGCAAGAGTGCGGACGGCCGCATCGAGGCTGTCGAGGATCTTGATCTGCCCACGGGAGTGCCAGACGATGCGGGTGCCGTCGGTCGTGGCGTCACGGACGTAGCCGTCGGCCTCGGTCTGGTGAGTGAGCTGGCGCGGTTCGATCGCGGCGTCCGGGTTCGTCGAGGCGGCCCCACCCACATTCGCCGAGGTGGCCAGACCGTCGATGATCCACAGGTTCGCCTGTTCATCGGCATGGTGAGGGAAGGTCGCGGCTCGGTCCGAGGTGAAGACGAGCGAATCGCCGACCCACAGCGGATCCGTCAGCGACGCCTCGTCCTCGCCCAGCAGGCGCTGCCACCGGGCCCCGGACCCATCGCCGATGCCGTCGGCATTCGAGCCTCCGACCCGATCGAGCCACAGCCTCGGCGCGGTGCCTCCGCGGTAGCGCTTCCAGTGCGCGGGCGGACGGGAGAACGGGGTCGACAGCGCCGTCACTCCCGTATGGTGCCGGGCCAGACCCGAAGCGCGACCGAACGACAGCCGATCGATCTCACCGTTCAGGCTCACTGACTTCACGACATGGTTGCGGACCTCGAACTCCCCGGCGTTCGCACCGACGAGGACATGGGTCACATCGGCCCAGCCGAGCATCGTCATCGCCGTCGAACCCATCCAGGTGAGCCGGCGCAGGGCCCCGGTGGCCACCTCGGCGACCATGAGCTCCGGCTGGCCCGTCCGGAGGGACACGAACGCGACATGCGCTCCGTCCGGGGAGATCCGCGGAGACCGCACTGGCACTCGATCCGAGGTCAGCCGCCAGGCGCGACCGCCGGCGGAGGGCACGAGCCAGACATCGTCGTCGGCGGTGAAGGTGATGAGATCGGACTGGATATGGGGATAGCGAAGATAAGTCACGTGACCCACATTACAAGCTCGACTGTGCGGCGACCGAGGGCCGGAACCGATGTCCAGGCAACTTGCACCCGGCAATAGAATGGCCATATGCCATCTCTGACTTCTGTGCTCACGGACCGTTTCGCCGCCGCCCTCATCCAGGCCTTCGGTGAGGACTTCGCCAGGCGCGATCCCGTCATCCGCAGCAGCCAGTTCGCAGACTTCCAGGCCAATGTGGCCCTGCCGCTGGCCAAGGAACTGAAGTCGAAGCCGCGCGATATCGCCGCACAGATCGTGGAGAACCTCGATCTCGAGGGCGTCTGCGAGACCCCGGAGATCTCGGGACCCGGGTTCATCAACCTCACGTTCACCCCCGAATTCCTCGCCTCCACCCTGACCGCAGGCGGAGTCTCTGCGGCTCCGGAGAACACCGATCCGCAGACCATCGCCATCGACTATTCGGCCCCGAATGTGGCCAAGGAGATGCACGTCGGCCACCTGCGCACCACCGTCGTCGGTGACGCTCTGGCCCGCACCCACGAATTCCTCGGCAACACGGTCATCCGCCAGAACCACATCGGCGACTGGGGCACACCGTTCGGCATGCTCATCGAGCACCTCCTCGACGTCGGCGTCGACTCGGCCGAGGCCTCCGAGGTGTCCGAGAACCCGAACGCCTTCTACCAGGCTGCCCGGGCGAAGTTCGACTCCGACGGGGCCTTCGCCACGCGTTCGCGGGCCCGCGTCGTCAAGCTCCAGGGCGGCGACGAAGAGACCCTGGGTCTGTGGACGACGCTCGTCGGCTACTCCCGCGAATACTTCAACCGCATCTACTCGCTCCTCGACGTCACCCTCACCGACGACGACCTCGCCGGCGAGTCCACTTACAACGACGTGCTGGCCGAGGTCTGCGACGAGCTCGAAGCCAAAGGCCTGGCGACGATCTCCGATGGTGCGCTGTGCGTGTTCCCCGAAGGCTTCACCGGCCGTGAAGGCGAACCCCTGCCGCTCATCATCCGCAAATCCGACGGCGGCTACGGCTACGCCACGACGGACCTCGCCGCCGTGCGCAACCGCGCGATCAACCTCGGTGTGAACCGTGCCCTCTACGTCGTCGGCACGCCGCAGGCCATGCACTTCGACATGGTCTTCACCGTCGCCCGCGCAGCCGGCTGGCTGCCGGAGACCTTCAGTCCCGAACACGTGAAGATCGGCAATGTGCTCGGTTCCGACGGCAAGATCCTGCGCACCCGCTCCGGCGCCCCGCTGCGCCTGGCCGAGCTCCTCGAAGAGGCCGTGACCCGGGCGAAGGCGACACTGGCGGAGTCGAGCGTGGACTTCGAGCCTGCGGAAGCCGACGAGGTCGCCCGCATCGTCGGCATCGGTGCGGTGAAGTACGCCGATCTGTCCGTCGCGCACGACACCTCCTACACCTTCGACCTCGACCGGATGCTCGCCCCCATCGGCAACACCGCCCCGTACCTCCAGTACGCCGGCGCCCGCATCCGCTCCATCGGCCGCAAAGCCGAAGCCGAAGGCGTCGACGCCTCCCAGGTCGCGAACGCCGCGATCAGCCTCGGCGAGGCTGCCGAACGTGAGCTCGCGCTGTCGATCCTCGGCTTCGCCGATGTGGTCACCGAGGTGGCCGCCGGGTCGACGCCCCACCGACTGTGCACCTACCTGTTCGATCTCGCCCAGGCATTCACCTCGTTCTACGAGCAGTGCCCGGTGCTCATCGCCGAGACCCCTGAGCTGCGCGACTCCCGCCTGCGGCTCTCGGCGATCGTGCTCGAGGTCCTCCAGGCCGGTCTCGGGGTGCTCGGCATCCGCGTGCCCGAGCGGATGTGAGTTCGCCTCAGCGGCCGACCGCAAAGAGGATGCTGCCCTGGATCGTTCTGGGCATCGTCATCCTCGCCCTCAATCTGCGCACCCCGATCATCGCGCCGACCGCGATCCTGCCCGACATCCAGGAGGGCACGGGGTTCAGCGCGGCCGGACTCGGTCTGCTCACCGGCCTGCCGGTCCTGCTGTTCGCTCTGGCCACGCCACTGGCGGGGAAGTTCATCACCCGCCTCGGGGCCGAAGCCACGGTTCTCGCGTGCCTGTCGGGTGTCCTGCTGGGTACCGTTCTGCGTTCGGTCGGCCCGTCCTGGCTGGTGCTCGCGGGCACCGGCATCATCGGCCTGGCGATCACCTTGGGCAATATCGTCGTCCCCGTCATCATCCGCCGGGAGGTGCCGTGGGAACAGGTGTCGCTGGTCACCGGCCTGTATTCGGCGATGATGAACGTCGGGTCGATGGCCACCCTCATCGGCACCGGCCCCCTGGCCGCGGC
Source organism: Brevibacterium sp. LAARM3_SD1 (assembly GCF_057364765.1). Lineage (NCBI taxonomy): Bacteria > Bacillati > Actinomycetota > Actinomycetes > Micrococcales > Brevibacteriaceae > Brevibacterium > Brevibacterium sp. LAARM3_SD1. The sequence goes on from NZ_JBNFOL010000038.1 coordinate 30,215, forward strand.
CTTCGGTTGGCGCTGGGCCCTGGCCGCCTGGGGCGGTCTCGCCTTCTTGGGCCTCGGTTTCTGGATGGTGCTCATCCGCGTGCGCGTGCGCCGCGAGGGTGAGGCTGCCCGCGCTGCCGCGGCCGAATCCGCCGACGATCCTTCCCTCACCGAGGCGGCCGCCCCCGTCGTGAAGCCCTCGTGGGCCGAGGCTCCCGCTTCCTTCCGGCTGATCATCGCCCTGCTCATCATCACGTTCTCCGGACAGTCGACCGCTTACTACGTGACGACTACCTGGCTGCCGAGCTACCTCAGCGACACGATCGGGCTCGCCCCGACCGCCGCCGGAGGCACGGCGTCCCTGTTCCAGATCGCTGCGATCCTCGGTGCCTTCGGAGTGCCGCTGCTGGCGGTGAAGACGAAGCCTTGGGTGCCTGTGGCGATCGTCGCCGTGCTCTGGCTGTCCCTGCCCGTGGGACTGTTGGCGGCCCCCGGCGCCTACTGGTTGTGGGCGACCACCGGCGGCATCGCCCAGGGTGGCGGGTTCACGGCGATCTTCTCGATAATCGCCCGCACCGCCGGAAGCGATGCGCAGACCGCGTCCGCTTCGGCGCGTGTGCAGTTCGGCGGCTACCTCGCAGCGACCCTGGCCCCGCCGTTCGCCGGTTGGCTCAACACCGCCACCGCCGGGTGGACGGCACCGCTGCTGCTCATCCTCGCCGCTACCCTCGCTTTCACGATCACCGGTCTCTTGGCCGCCCGCCGAGCCGGCGGCTTCCCCCGCGGCGGGCGCGAGGTCCTCGACCCCGACTAGCCTCCCCCTCTTGCTACCTGACGGCGGCCCAGCAACCTGGCGCGAGGTTGCTGGGC